>JAGNSH010000049.1 GCA_017988165.1 Giesbergeria sp.
CGGCAGTGCGGGCAGGTTTGCTGCACGCTGAAAAAGCCTTGGCGCATTTGCACTGCGCCCGAGCCTTGGCAGGTGGTGCAGGTCTTGGCGCTGGTGCCAACCTTGGCGCCGCTGCCGTGGCAGGTGTCGCAGGCCTCCCACGAGGGGATGCGAATTTGCGCATCTTTGCCGCGTGCGGCTTCTTCCAGCGTCACTTCCATGGCGTAGCTCAGGTCGCTGCCCCGGTACACCTGGCGGCCACCTTGGGCGCGCCCGCGTCCGCCTTGGTTGAACATATCGCCAAAAATGTCGCCAAACGCCTCGGCAAAACCACCAAAGCCTTCGGTGCCGGGGCCGCCGCGCATATTCGGGTCTACGCCGGCATGGCCGTGCTGGTCGTAGGCTGCGCGCTTGGGCGCGTCCGACAGCATCTCGTAGGCTTCCTTGCACTCCTTGAACTTGTCCTCAGCGTCTTTGCTGGTGTCGTTCTGGTTGCGGTCGGGGTGGTACTTCATCGCTAATTTGCGATAAGCCTTTTTGATTTCTTCCTCAGAGGCGTTTTTGGCGACGCCGAGGACTTCGTAATAGTCTCTTTTGGACATGGTGGCAGGTGGGCAGATAAAGGGGGATGGCTCCTCTATCGGTCGAAAGAGGAACGCCGCGCCGAGCTCCCTGGGTGGGGCTTGGCGCGGCGGCGAGGGTCAGCGCAGGGCGCCGTCCTTAGTCTTTTTTGACTTCCTTGATTTCGGCATCGACGACGTTGTCATCGTGCTCCGGGGCACTGGCGCTGGCACCTGGGTTGCCGCCGCCGCCGGCTTGTGGTCCACCGGCCGCAGCAGCTTGCGCGGCTTGCTCGTCGGCGTACATCTTCTCGCCCAGCTTTTGACCGGCGGTCATCAGCGCAGTGGTTTTTTCTTCAATGGCGGCTTTGTCCTCGCCTTTGAGGGCTTCTTCCAGCGCCTTCACTGCGGTCTCGATGGTCTCTTTTTCGCTGGCATCGAGCTTGTCGCCGTACTCGGTCAAGCCTTTGGTGACGCTGTGCATGGCGGCTTCGCCTTGGTTGCGCGCTTGCACCAGTTCGAGCTTTTTCTTGTCGTCGGCAGCGTTCAATTCAGCGTCTTTGACCATTTGCTGGATCTCTTCTTCCGAGATGCCCGAGTTGGCCTTGATGGTGATTTTGTTTTCTTTGCCGGTGGCCTTGTCTTTGGCGCCGACGTGCAAGATGCCGTTGGCGTCGATGTCAAACGAGACTTCAATTTGCGGCGTGCCACGCGAGGCGGGCGGGATGCCTTCGAGGTTGAATTCGCCCAGCAGCTTGTTGCCGGCAGCAATTTCGCGCTCGCCCTGGAACACCTTGATGGTCACGGCGGGCTGGTTGTCGTCTGCCGTGGAGAAGGTCTGCGCAAACTTGGTCGGGATGGTGGTGTTCTTGGTGATCATTTTGGTCATCACACCGCCCAGGGTTTCAATGCCCAGCGACAGCGGCGTCACGTCCAGCAGCAGCACGTCCTTGCGGTCGCCCGACAGCACTTGGCCCTGAATGGCCGCGCCCACGGCGACGGCTTCGTCGGGGTTGACGTCTTTGCGTGGCTCACGGCCAAAGAATTCTTTGACCTTTTCTTGCACCTTGGGCATACGGCTCATGCCGCCGACCAAAATCACGTCGTTGATGTCCGAGACGCTGATGCCGGCATCTTTGATGGCGGTGCGGCAAGGGCCCATGGTGCGCTCGATCAGCTCTTCGACCAAGCTCTCCAGCTTGGAGCGGGTCAGCTTGATCAGCAAGTGCTTGGGGCCGGACGCGTCAGCGGTGATGTAGGGCAGGTTGATGTCGGTCGCGGCAGAGTTGGACAGCTCGATTTTGGCCTTTTCGGCGGCTTCTTTCAGGCGTTGCAGGGCCAGCACGTCTTTGGACAGGTCAACGCCTTGCTCTTTCTTGAACTCGCCGATGATGAAGTCGATGATGCGCTGGTCAAAGTCTTCGCCGCCCAAGAAGGTGTCGCCGTTGGTCGAGAGCACTTCAAATTGCTTCTCGCCATCGACGTCGGCAATTTCAATGATGGAGACGTCAAACGTGCCGCCGCCCAAGTCATATACCGCAATTTTGCGGTCGCCCTTTTCGGTCTTGTCCAGGCCAAAGGCCAGCGCCGCTGCGGTGGGCTCGTTGATGATGCGCTTGACATCGAGGCCGGCAATGCGGCCAGCGTCTTTGGTGGCTTGGCGCTGGGCGTCGTTGAAGTAGGCCGGCACGGTGATGACGGCTTCAGTGATGGTTTCGCCAAGATAGTCTTCGGCGGTTTTCTTCATCTTGCGCAGCACTTCGGCGCTGATTTGTGGCGGGGCCAATTTTTGGCCGCGCACTTCAATCCAAGCGTCGCCGTTGTCGGCTTTGACGATGCTGTAGGGCATCAGGTCGATGTCCTTTTGCACTTCTTTTTCGTCAAACTTGCGGCCAATCAGGCGCTTGGAGGCGTAGATGGTGTTGCGGGGGTTGGTCACTGCTTGGCGTTTGGCCGAGGCACCGACCAGAATTTCGCCGTCTTCTTGGTAAGCAATGATGGACGGCGTGGTGCGCGTGCCTTCGCTGTTTTCAATCACGCGGGTGGTGTTGCCCTCCATGATGGAGACGCAGCTGTTGGTGGTGCCCAAGTCAATACCAATGATTTTTCCCATGATTTTCTTCTCCCGATATTTGAATGAATTGAATGTTTGTCACTTGTGGCTGATGGGGTCGGCTTCAAGACCCGCAGGCCAGCTATTTGTGGCTTTTAGTGGTCGGTCTGGCGCTTTATTGCGGGCCAGCTACGGTGACCAGTGCCGGGCGCAGCACGCGGTCGGCAATCAAATAGCCCTTTTGCAGCACCATCACCACGGTGTTGGCTTCTTGCGCCGCTGGCACCACGCTGATGGCTTGGTGAAAGTGCGGATCAAACTTGGTGCCGGCGCCGGGGTTGATGGCCAGCAGTTTGTTGCGCTCAAACGCCGCCAGCAATTGGCGCAGGGTGGCGTCGGTGCCTTCGCGCAGTTGCTGCGCGGTGGCTTCTGGAATGGCCAGCGCCGCATCCAAGCTGTCGGCCACGGCCAGCAGGCTTTCGGCAAAGCCTTCAATGCTGAATTTGCGCGCTTTGCTGACTTCTTCTTCCGCGCGGCGGCGGGCGTTTTCAGTGTCGGCCTTGGCACGCAAAAACTGATCGGCCAAATCAGCACTTTTGGCCTTCAATTCAGCCAGTTCGGCCGTCAGGCGATCCATTTCGTCAGAGGTATTGGCAGCCATGGCGGCTTCCATCTCTTCGGGCGACAGGGGGGCGGTGTGAGGGTTGTGGGTGTCAGACATGGGCGGGTAGTTTGATTTGAAAAGAAACCGTATGCGGTGCTTATGTGGGGCGCTGCTTTGGCATTTCAAGGCGCGCCGCCGTGCGGCGATTGGAGTCGGTGCAACGCACAGCCGCTGGCGCATACTATAATCGCCGGCTTTGCCTTACCGCATCACTACAGACGCAGTGGGCGGTTTTCACCCAAAAGGAGTATGCATGCGTCATTACGAAATCATTTTGTTGATCCATCCGGATCAAAGCGAGCAGGTTCCCGCCATGCTCGAGCGCTACAAGGGCATGATCACCGCTGGCGGTGGCAAGGTGCACCGCGTGGAAGACTGGGGCCGCCGTCAACTGGCGTACCTGATCAACAAGTTGGCCAAGGCCCACTATCTGTGCGTCAACATCGAAGCCGACCAGGCTGTGATGGCTGAACTGGAGCACGCCTTCAAGTTCAACGACGCTGTGCTGCGCCACCTCACCGTGCTCAAGAAGACTGCCGACACCGGCCCTTCTTCCATGATGAAGACTGTCGAGCGCGAAGAAGCCCGCAAAGTCAGCCAAGCCGAATACGCAGCCTCTGGCGAGCGTGGTGAGCGCCAAGACCGTGGCGATCGTGCTGAGCGCACCGAGCGCCCAGAACGCACCGAGCGCACTGAGCGTTAAGCACACCGGTTTGCCCAGGGAGTGGAGAAACTAGAAAACCCCGTCAATCGCGTCGCCCTGATTGCTTGTATAGCCGAGGCCCAGGCCCTGCGTTACACGCCAGCCGGATTGCCCGCCATCGAGTTGCGCCTAGAGCACCACTCGCAGCAGCAAGAGGCTGGGGTACTGCGCGAAGTCAAAGCGGCAATAAAAGCAGTAGCTTTTGGCGCCATGGCCGAGCGATTGGCCCAGCAGCCCCTTGGCAGCGCTTGGCTCTTTAGCGGTTTTTTAGCCACCCCGCGTAACGGCAAACACGCAGTGCTGCACGTGCAGGATATTCAAACAAATTAATTTTCGAGAGGTCCGCAATGGCCACGTTCAAGAAATTCAACAAAGACAAGCGCCCTAAGCGCAACACCCAATCGCTGCTGTTCAAGCGCAAGCGCTTTTGCCGCTTCACCGTCACTGGCGTCGAAGAAATCGACTACAAAGACGTGGACACACTGCGCGATTTCATCGCTGAAAACGGCAAAATCATCCCCGCGCGCCTGACCGGCACGCGCGCCATTTTCCAGCGCCAGCTCAACACCGCCATCAAGCGCGCACGCTTTTTGGCCCTGGTGCCGTACAGCGACCAGCACAAGATCTAAGGAGCACAACCCATGCAAATCATTCTGCTCGACAAGGTTGTGAACCTCGGCAACTTGGGCGATCTCGTTCGCGTCAAAGACGGTTACGCTCGCAACTTCCTGATTCCTGCTGGCCGCGCTCGCCGCGCCACTGAAGCCGCTAAGGCCGAATTTGAAGCCAAGCGCGCTGAGCTGGAAAAAGCCGCTGCTACCAAGCTGGCCGCATCGCAAGCCGACGGCGAAAAGCTCGCTGGCAAGGTCTTCAAGCTGACGCAAAAAGCCGGTGTTGATGGCCGTTTGTTTGGTTCGGTCACCAACGGCGACATCGCCGAAGAGCTGAACAAGCAAGGCTTCAAAGTGTTGAAGGGCCAAGTGCGTATGCCCCATGGCCCCATCAAGACCATTGGCGACACCACCATCAGCGTGGCTTTGCACACTGACGTGGCGGTCGAAGTGACCGTTTCGGTGTACGGCGAAACCGTCTAATCGCTAGAAGCGCCTTTCGGCTCTCGAAAAAAGCCGCCCTTGGGCGGCTTTTTTCTTTGCCGCACAGCGGCTGGCATCGGCCTTGAAGTCGGGCTGCTAGGATTCAAAATTAGCCTTGCGAGGAACCCCATGTCTGACGACTTCCTGCCCAGCGACAGCGGCTTTGCCCCCTACGACCGCGACATTGCCCCCTTGCGCGTACCGCCGCACTCCATCGAGGCCGAGTCCAGCGTGCTGGGCGGCCTGCTGCTAGACAACAACGCCTGGGACCGCGTCGCTGACTTGCTGGCCGAGGGCGATTTTTACCGCCACGAGCACCGCCTGATCTTCACCGCCATCGCCAACCATATCAACGCCAGCAAGCCCGCCGACGTCATCACGGTGTATGAAAAGCTGCAAAGCCAGGGTAAAGGCGAGGAAATTGGCGGGCTGGCCTACCTCAATTCGCTGGCGCAATATGTGCCCAGCGCCAGCAACATCCGCCGCTACGCTGAAATCGTGCGTGAGCGTGGCATTTTGCGCAAACTGGTCACTGCCAGCGATGAAATCGCAACCAACGCCTTCAACACCCAAGGCCGCCCGGTAGACAAAATCCTTGACGAAGCCGAGCAAAAAATCTTCAACATCGGTGAAGAAGGCTCGCGCATGAAGCAGGGCTTTCAAGCCATGGACACGCTGGTGGTTGACTTGCTCGACCGTGTGCAAGAAATGGCCGACAACCCCAACGACATCACCGGCGTGCCCACCGGTTTTATCGACCTCGACCGCATGACGTCTGGCCTGCAAGCGGGCGACATGGTGGTGCTGGCGGCACGGCCCTCGATGGGCAAGACGGCGCTGGCCGTCAACATCGCCGAGCACGTCGCGCTGCACGAAGGCTTGCCGGTGGCGATTTTCTCGATGGAAATGGGGGCGGCGCAGTTGGCCGTGCGCGTGGTCGGCTCGATTGCGCGCATTGACCAAGGCCATTTGCGCACCGGCAAGCTCTCAGATGACGAGTGGCCGCGCTTGACGGAGGCGATTGAAAAGCTGCGCAATGTCTCGTTGCACATTGACGAAACTCCCGGACTGACACCCACCGAGCTGCGCGCCAACGCCCGGCGCCTGGCGCGCCAGTGCGGCAAATTGGGGCTGATTGTGGTCGACTATTTGCAGCTGATGAGCGGCTCGGCCGGCTCGCAGGGCGAAAACCGCGCCACCGAACTGGGCGAAATTTCGCGCGGTTTGAAGATGCTGGCCAAAGAGCTGCAATGCCCCGTGATTGCGCTGTCGCAGCTCAACCGCAGCGTGGAGACGCGCACCGACAAGCGCCCGATGATGTCGGATTTGAGGGAGTCGGGGGCCATTGAGCAGGACGCAGACATCATCATGTTTATCTACCGCGACGACTACTACAACAAAGACAGCAAAGAGCCCAACGTGGCCGAAGTCATCATTGGCAAGCAGCGCAATGGCCCGACCGGCACAGTGAAACTGTATTTTCAGAAGTCGCAAACGCGCTTTGAGAGCTTGGCGCTGGGCTCTAGCGACGATTTTTAGTCAAAATGGCCTCTAGCCCTTATGGTGCCTGCGGTTGCAGCTATTAAAAACAGAGTGTTTTCTGTGTGATGGATACATAAAAAAGAGCTGCCCAGACTTGCATTGCAAGCATTGGCAGCTCTTTTAAATGGGGCGTTGCGTTGCAGGGTTGCTTTACAGCACTTCGCTGGCAAAGTCCGCTAGGCGCGAGCGTTCGCCGCGTGCCAGCGTGATGTGGCCACTGTGCGCCCAGCCTTTGAAGCGGTCGACCGCAAACGTCAGGCCAGACGAGCCTTCGGTCAGATACGGCGTATCAATTTGCGCCAAGTTGCCCATACAGATGATTTTGGTGCCGGGGCCGGCGCGGGTGATCAGCGTTTTCATCTGCTTGGGCGTCAGGTTTTGCGCCTCGTCGATGATCACATATTTGTTCATAAACGTGCGCCCGCGCATGAAGTTCATGCTCTTGATTTTGATGCGGCTGCGGATCAGCTCGTTGGTGGCCGAGCGGCCCCATTCGCCCGCGTTGCCACCGTCGCCTTTGGCCAAAAACTCTAGGTTGTCGTCCAAGGCGCCCATCCACGGGCCCATTTTTTCTTCTTCGGTGCCGGGCAAAAAGCCGATGTCTTCGCCGACGCTGACTGTCGCGCGGGTCATGATGATTTCGGTGTAGCGGCGCTCGTCCAGCACCTGCGTCAGGCCTGCGGCCAGCGCCATCAGCGTTTTGCCGGTGCCGGCGGTGCCGGCCAGCGTGACAAAGTCGATGTCCGGATCCATCAGCAAGTTGACGGCAAAGTTTTGCTCGCGGTTGCGCGTGGTCACGCCCCAGACGGCGTTCTTGGCGTGGCCGTAGTCTTTGAGGGTTTTGAGCACGGCGGTGGTGTCGCGAATTTCGCTGACGCGCGCGTACAGGCTGGGCTCGCCGGGCGCCTCAAAGTAGACAAACTGGTTGATCAGCAGCTGCGGCACGATGGGGCCGCTGATGCGGTAGTAGGTGTGTGCGCCGCTTTGCCAGCTTTCGACCGATTTGCCGTGGGTGCTCCAAAAGTCAGCCGGCAAAGCCAACAGGCCGGAATACAGCAGGTCGTCGTCGGCCAGTACCTTGTCGCTTTGGTAGTCCTCGGCCGGCAGGCCGAGCGCGCGCGCTTTGACGCGCATATTGATGTCTTTGGACACCAGCACCACTTCGCGCGGCGCGTGTTGTTGGCGCAGGGCCTCGACCACACCCAAAATTTGGTTGTCGGCCTTGCCGGGCGGCAGGCTGCTGGGCAGGTGGTAGTCCAGCGCCGTGGTTTGAAAGAACAGGCAGCCACCGGCGCTGCGTTGGCCGGTGGCGTCCAGCTTGAGGCCGTGCGCAATGTCGCCACCGCTGCTGGCGGCCAGCGCGTCGAGCGAGCGGCTGATCTGGCGGGCGTTGCGCGCTACTTCGGTCATGCCTTTTTTGTGCGCGTCCAGCTCTTCCAGCACGATCATCGGCAGGTAGATGTCGTGCTCTTCAAAGCGAAACAGGCTGGTCGGGTCGTGCAGCAGCACGTTGGTGTCCAGCACAAACAGCTTGGCCGGGCCGGTGCCGTGGCCTTTTTTGCGGCTGCGCTCTGTGGCTTTGCCGGTGCTGGTGCTGGTGGTTTTGGTAGTGCTGGTAGTGCTGGTAGTGCTGGTAGTGGTACTGACCGGTGCGCTGGCCACGGTGATGTCAGTGGTGGGCGCGTTGTTTGGCTTGGCCATGGGCGCTGCTGCTGGCATGGATGCGGGGGCCGAGGCGCTGCTGCTGCGGCGCGATTTGGCGGCGCTGCTTTTACGGGCGGCAGCTAAGGGCGCCTTGGTGGTCTCGCTGTCGTTGGGTGCTTTGCGTGCCTTGGTTGCGGTGCTGGCGGTGGCGACGACGTTATAGGCTTCAGGCGCAAGCACAGCGGCGCGGCGGGTGGGGGCTGGGGGCAGGGGCATGGTGCAAAGACCTCAGGCTGATTATCTGGGTGACAAATAGCAAAAAGCCGCATGGTGACCCAGGCGGCTTGGTTGCAAAAAATAAAGCGGTGCGCGGTTTAACGGGTTGAAACCATTATGCACACCACAGATGGCGCAGATGACAGGCAGTGCTGGGCTCAGGCCGCCTTTTTCAGGGCGTTGAGCGATTTAACCGCTTTGAGGACTTCTTCAACGTGGCCGGGTACTTTCAGGCCGCGCCACTCGTGCGTCAAAATACCTTCTTCGTTGATGAGAAAGGTGCTGCGCTCAATGCCTTTGACCTTTTTGCCGTACATGATTTTGTTTTTCACGACGCCAAACATATGGCACATTTTTTCTTCGGTGTCAGCGACCAGCTCAAAGGGTAATTCGAGATTTTCTTTGAACTCGTCGTGCGATTTCATGTTGTCGCGCGAGACGCCAAACACGGCAGCGCCGGCTTTAACGAAGTCTTTGTATTTATCGCGAAATTGCATCGCCTCTGTGGTACACCCAGGGGTATGGTCTTTGGGGTAAAAATACAAAACCATTACCTGCCCGATGTGCGAAGTATTAGATACTCTGAGCCCACCAGTGGCTACGGCTTCGAATTCGGGGAGGAGTTTGTTGACAACGATCGCCATATAAATTTAGATCTCTCTGGGTGAAGTCGTTGAAAATCCGGTGAAAATTGGTTGTTCTTGTTCTTCAATCCACCGGCTGCAACCAGCGATTTTACCCCGAAACCCCTCCCTCAGTCAAAGTGGCGCGCCTTCTAGCACCAGCGCCGCAATCACATGGCGCCCTTCTGCGGCCAAAATATTGAAGGTTCTGCACGCTGCGTGGGTGTCCATCGACTCGACGCCAATGCGCCGCGCCATCAGCGGTTGCAGCCACGCTGGTGGGGCAAAACGGGTGCGGCTGCCACTGCCAAAAATCACCAATTCGGCTTCTAGCGGCGCCAGCTGGGCAAAGTGCTCGGGCGTCAAATCCTCAAAGCGCGCGCACGGCCACGCCAGGCGCAAGCCGCGCGAACTCAAAATTACGCTCTCGGTGATTTTCTCGGCGCCCAAGCCAATCCAGCCGGGGCCGTAACCGGTAATAGTTTGTGCTTCGGGAAGGTCGGCGTGGATTTTCATGGCGGCTCGCTGTGCGTCTGTCGTGCTGGTGTCCTGCGCGCGGGCCCGGTTTGGGTGGGCGCAATTGTGGTCAAATTATAGGTTTCGCCGTGCTGCTGCCTCTGGTGGCAACGCTTTGGCCCTGACCCTAGCACTGACTGCGCATGAAACCCATCCTCAAATCCGCCAAGCTCGCCAACGTCTGTTATGACATCCGTGGCCCCATCATGGATGCGGCCAAGCAGATGGAAGATGACGGGCACAAAATCATCAAGCTCAATATCGGCAATTTGGCGGTGTTTGGTTTTGACGCCCCTGAAGAAGTGCAGCAGGACATGATCCGCAACCTGCCCAATTCGGCCGGTTACTCGGACAGCAAAGGCATTTTTGCCGCGCGCAAGGCGGTGATGCACGAGACGCAAAAGCAGGGCATCAAAGGCGTCACGCTGGACGATATTTACCTGGGCAACGGCGCCAGCGAGCTGATCGTCATGGCCACCAATGCGCTGCTCGATAACGGCGATGAGCTGCTGCTGCCCTCGCCCGACTACCCGCTGTGGACGGCGGCGGCCAGTTTGTCGGGTGGCACGCCAGTGCATTATTTGTGCGACGAGGCCAATGGCTGGATGCCCAATTTGGACGACATCCGCGCCAAAATCACGCCGCGTACCAAGGGCATCGTCGTCATCAACCCCAACAACCCGACCGGCGCGCTGTATTCGGACGCGCTGCTCAAGTCCATCGTCGCCATTGCCCGCGAGCACGGTTTGGTGATTTTTGCCGACGAGGTTTACGACAAGGTGCTGTACGACGGCGCGCGCCACACGCCGCTGGCCAGCTTGTCCACCGATGTGCTGACGCTGACCTTCAACTCGCTCTCCAAGGCCTACCGCTCGTGCGGCTACCGCGCCGGTTGGATGGTGGTCTCGGGCGACAAAAAACCGGCCAAAGACTACATCGAGGGCCTCAATATGCTCTCCAATATGCGCCTGTGCTCCAACGTGCCGGGCCAGTGGGCCATTCAAACGGCGCTGGGCGGGCACCAAAGCATTGACGAGCTGGTCGGCGAAGGCGGCCGCCTGCGCGTGCAGCGCGACTTGGCGCACCAGCTGATCACGCAAATTCCGGGCGTCAGCTGCGTCAAGCCGCAAGCGGCGCTGTATATGTTTCCGCGCCTAGACCCGGAGATTTACCCGATCGCTGACGACCAGCAGTTTTTCTTGGAGCTGCTGCAAGAAACCAAGGTGATGCTGGTGCAGGGCACCGGCTTTAACTGGCCAGCGCCCGACCACTTTCGCATCGTCTTTTTGCCGCACGAGGCCGACCTGCGCGAGGCCATTCAGCGCGTCGCCAGCTTCCTTGAAAAATACCGCCGTCGCCACGCCAAGCCATAAAAGCGCGGCAGTAAGTTTTTCTCATTCACTCATTTTTTAATAGCTGATGGCGCAGGTAAACAGGGCGCTACAGCCTCTTTTGACTGGTAATTGCATATGAAATCGATCCAAGTAGGCTTGTTCGGCATTGGCACTGTAGGCAGCGGCGTGTTCAACGTGCTGCAACGCAACCAAGAAGAAATTTGCCGCCGCGCAGGCCGTGGGATTGAAATCACCATGGTGGCCGATTTGGACGTGGCCCGCGCGCAAAGCCTGGTCGGCGCTGGCGTGCAAGTGGTCAGCGACGCGCGCGCCATCATTGCCAACCCCGACATCGACATCGTCATCGAGCTGATTGGCGGCTACGGCATTGCCAAAGAGCTGGTGCTCGAAGCCATTGCTGCGGGCAAGCACGTCGTCA
>JAGNSH010000195.1 GCA_017988165.1 Giesbergeria sp.
CCTTTGCCGCGCGCCGCCTGCAGCCGCGCATTGCGCTGGAAGCCATCGACTCGGACGTCATCAAGACCTATGTGCGCCTCGGGCTGGGCATTGGCATCGTGGCGGAAATGGCGATGCGCGACGACCCGATCGGCGACTTGGTGGTGCGCCCGGTCGGCCATTTGTTTGGCCAAAGCGTGGCGCGCGTGGCGTTCAAGCGCGGTGCCTATCTGCGCAACTTCGTCTATAAATTTGCCGAACTCATCAGCGACCGCCTCAGCCGCGACCTCGTCGCCCGCGCCATGACCGGGCAAGTCAACGACTACGAACTTTGATTTCTTTGATTTTTTGACCCCGCATGACCGAACGCACCCCCACCCTGAGCAGCCGCCTGCCCGCCGTCGGCACCACCATTTTTAGCGTCATGTCGGCACTGGCGGCCGAATGCGGCGCTGTCAATCTGGGACAAGGTTTTCCCGACTTTGACTGCGACAGCCGCCTGCTCGACGCCGTCAACGAGGCGATGCGCGCCGGCCACAACCAGTACGCACCGATGCCCGGCGTGCCGCTGCTGCGCCGTGCCGTCGCTACCAAAATAGAAGCACTCCACGCCCGCGCCTATTGCCCTGACAGCGAAATCACCATCACCGCCGGCGCGACGCAGGCCATCTTGACCGCCCTCTTGGCCATCGTGCATCCGGGCGACGAAGTCATCGTGCTCGACCCCTGCTACGACAGCTACGTGCCCAACATCGTGCTGGCTGGGGGCACAGCGGTGCGGGTGGCGTTGACACCCGGCACGTTCCGCCCCGACTTCGACAAAATCGCCGCCGCGCTGTCGCCGCGCACCCGCGCCCTCATCGTCAACAGCCCGCACAACCCCACCGGCACCGTCTGGAGTGAGGCCGACATGCAGGCGCTGCAAGCGCTGCTGGCGCCAACCGACATCCTGCTCATCAGCGACGAGGTTTACGAGCACATGGTGTTTGACGGCCAGCCGCACCAGAGTGCAGCGCGCTTTGCCGGCTTGGCAGCGCGGGCTTTTATCGTGTCCAGCTTTGGCAAAACCTTCCACGTCACCGGCTGGAAAATCGGCACCGTGGCCGCACCCGCGCCGTTGATGGCGGAATTTCGCAAAGTCCACCAATTCAACGTCTTTAGCGTCAACACGCCGATGCAGTACGGCTTGGCGCAGTATTTGACCGACCCGGCGCCCTACTTACAACTGCCCGCCTTCTACCAAGCCAAGCGCGACCTGTTTCGCAGCGGCCTCGAAGGCTCGCGCCTGCGCTTGCTGCCCAGCAATGGCACCTACTTTCAGTGCGCCGATATTTCTGACATCCCTGCCGCTAACGACCTGAGCGATGCCGATTTTTGCCAATGGTTAGCGCGCGACATCGGCGTGGCGGCGATTCCGCTGTCGGCCTTTTACGGCGACGGCTTCGACCAGCGCGTGGTGCGTTTTTGCTTCGCCAAACAAGACGCCACCTTGCACGCCGCGCTAGAGCGACTGCGTCAACTCTGACGCCAAAAGTATCAAAAATAATAGCTGCTAGCGCACGTATCTAAAGGGCTAGAGGCCTATTTCACTATGAATTCAACAAATCACAGCGCCAACGAAGCGCTCACCCCGGTCGCAGCGCATCTGCGCGTATTCCAGTGGCACGACCACGCCTCGCTGTGGTTTAGCTTGGGCGTTGGCCTGCTGGTAATGCAAGTCGGCGCCTACCTGATGCCAGCGATGGGCACGCGCGACGCGCTGCTGGCTATCGTCTGCGGCTCGGTGCTGGGCGGGGCGCTGCTGGGCTGGGTCGCCAAAATCAGCTGCGACAGCGGCTTGGCCAGCGCCGGGCTGATGCACGCGGTCTATGGCCGCTCGTTTGCGCGCCTGCCGATTGCGCTGAACATCGTGCAACTGCTCGGCTGGGGCACGTTTGAGCTGGTGATGATGCGCGACGCCACCGTCGCCATTGGCCGCCAGTCGGGCAGCATGGCCGATAGCCTGTGGCCGATGCTGGCCACGCTGCTGTGGGGCGGCGTGATTGCGCTGCTGATCAGCGGCTCGATGGTGCAACTGGTGCGGCGGATTATTTCGCGCGTGGCGCTGCCGCTGGTGGTGCTGTCGCTGCTGTGGCTGTCGTGGCAATTTTTGGCGCTGGCGCAAACGCAAGGGCTGACGGGGCTGTGGCAACGCCGCGGCGAAGGCGGCATGGGCGTGATGTCGGCGCTGGATTTGGTGATTGCCATGCCGATGTCGTGGCTGCCGCTGGTGGCCGATTACGCGCGCCACGGTGTCAGCGGCAAGTCGGCATTTCGCGGCACCTGGCTGGGTTTTGCGCTGGCCAATATCTGGTGCTACGCGCTGGGGGTGCTAATTGCGCTGGTGCTGCCCAGCCAAGATTTGGTCACTGCCCTGCTGCTGGCGCAAGGCGGGCTGATTGCACTGTCGCTCATCTTGATTGACGAGGTCGATAACGCCTATGGCGATGCGTACTCGGGCGCGGTCTCGGCGCACGCGCTGCAGCCGCGCTGGAGCGTGCGCCGCTGGGGCTTGGTGATGGCGGTGTCATGCACGCTGCTGGCACTGGTGCTGCCGATCCACCAGCTGGAGCCGTTTCTGCTGATCCTCAGCTCGATCTTTTTGCCGCTGTTTGGCGTGATTTTGGGGCGACTGGCGTTTATGCCGCCGGGAACCGTGCTGCTGCATCCCGCCCACAGCGCGCGCCAAATCCACGCGCTGCCGATTGCGTTGTGGCTGGGCGGCATCGCTTTTTATCACTCGGTGCCCCACTTTGCCCCGGTGCTGGGCGCGGCCTTGCCGACGCTGGTGCTGTGCTTTGTGTTGGCTTACGCCACCCGGCCTGCGCTAAAGCATTCAAAGAATATTTTTTAACTGTTAAAAAGTGAGCTGCAACCGCACGTATTCAGGGCGTTTGCAATAGATAACAGCGTCAAATTGATTAAATACGTGCGCTAGCAGCTCACTTTTTTGATAGCTTTTTTAGCATTCGTTGGAACTTCACTCGCTGCACTCTGTCGGACGGGCAGCAATTACATTGGTTTCCGGTTCATTTTTCTAAGGAGTGCTGTCGCTGTGTTGTCTTTGTCTCGCCGCCTTTCGATGTCCTTGCTCGCTGTGGGCATGGCCGCCACCGCCTTGTTGAGCGCCCCGGCCACTGCGCAGGCGCAAAATTTTGTCAGCATCCAAGGCAATAAAGTCAAGGTGCGCGAGCAGCCCAACACCCGCTCGGCCACGCTGTGGGAATTGGGCGGTGGCTATCCGCTGCAAGTGCGCCAGCGCAAGGGCAATTGGCTGCAGGTGCGCGACTTTGAAAGCACGCTGGGCTGGGTACACGCGCCGCTGACCAGTAAGAAAGCGCATTTGATCGTCACCGCACCGACCGCCAATATGCGCACCGGCCCCGGTACGCAGCACAAAAAAATCGCCCAACTGGAGCAGCACGAAGTGGTGCGGACGCTGAAAAAATCCGGGCGCTGGGCGCATGTCCAGCGCGAAAGTGGCCAAAAAGGCTGGATTGCGCGCAGTTTGACTTGGGGCTGGTAAGCACCAGCGGACATCCTGGCGAATCAACAAGGATGTCCATCAACCTACCAAAACGTACAGACGAAAAAAAGCCTGCGGTAAAGCAGGCTTTTTTAAGATGGCGGAGTGGACGGGACTCGAACCCGCGACCCCCGGCGTGACAGGCCGGTATTCTAACCAACTGAACTACCACTCCTGGTAGATAGCTTTTGCTTGTATTTGCATACAAGCCAAGCGCTACAAACT
>JAGNSH010000196.1 GCA_017988165.1 Giesbergeria sp.
ATTTGCGACAGCACCTGCTCGGCCGGAATGGCGACCATTTGCTCGACGTCGCGCGCGCTGGCGCCGGGGAAGGCGATCAGCACATTGGCCATCGTCACGTTGATTTGCGGCTCTTCTTCGCGCGGCGTGACCAGCACGGCAAACGCGCCCAGCAGCAGCGCCAGCAGTGCCAGCAGCGGCGTGATTTGCGCGCTTTGGAAGAAGGCGGCAATGCGCCCAGAGACGCCCATTTGGGCGACCGGCGCGGTGTTATTTTCTTGCTTCATCACGCCGCCTTTATTGCGCGGTCTGCGGCTGGGCGCGGGTAGTGGCTTGCGGCTGCAGCACCACCGATTCGCCCGGCGAGACGCCGCTCAGCAGCTCGACTTGGCCGCCCTCGACGCGGCCCAGGCGCACTTGGCGCAGCAGCGACTTGCCGCCTTCGCCTTGCACATAGACGCCGGTCATCTCGGCGCGGCGCACAACAGCACTGAGCGGCACCGAGACGCGCTGGCTGGCCGCTGCGGCGCTTTGACTGGCCATGGGCAACCAGACACGGGCAAACATTCCGGGCGCCACGCCGTCCAAACCCTTGGCCAAATCGGCACGCACTTGCACGGTGTGCGTGGCGGCGTCGATGGTGGGCAGCACCTGCACCCGCGTGGTGGCGGGCCACTGCTGCGCGGCGATGAGGCCGGGCAATTCAACGCTGACCGCTTCGGCCGGCGCACTGTGGGCGGCGCCCAGCAGCGATTGCGGCACCGAAGCTGTCACGCGCAGCGCGCTGGGGTCGTACAGCGTGACCAGTGCGCGCCCCGGCATCGCCATGTCACCGAGCTGCACCGGCACGTCAGAGACCACGCCGGCATACGGCGCGCGCACCGTGTGCAGGCCCGTTTGTGTGCGCGCCGCGCCCGCCTGCGCCACCTGCGCTGCCACCTGGGCGCGCGTGGCTTTGAACTGCGCCTCTGCTTGGTCGAGTGCGGCTTGGCTGATGTATTGCTTCTCGCGCAGCTTTTGCTGGCGCGTGTATTCACGCGTGGCCACGTCCAGCGACGCCCGCGCCGCCTGCACCTGCGCATCGCTGGCGGCGGCGTTTTGGTCGGCGCTGCGTGCGTCGATGCGCAGCAGCAACTGACCGGCTTGCACCCGGTCGCCGACTTTGACCGCCAATTCGAGCACCGCGCCGGGCACCTGCGCGGCGAGGGTGGTTTGGCGCACCGCCTCGACCACGCCGTCAAAGCTGCTGCGCCCTTGCACTGCGCTGGCCGGCGCTGGCGCAGCGCCAGACACCGCATTGGGCGCCGCCGCAGCGCCCTCAGCGCCTACCGCGCCCAAGGGCAGCAGCAAGGCCACCGCCAAGGTCAAAGGGTGAAATTTCAACATCTGGAGCGTCTCTTTCAGATTCGGTGCGAGCAGCTGCGCTGGGCTGGTCAAAAAAGGTCGGTTGATATATTATTTGCGCAAGTAGCTAAATAGTCAATGAGTTGATTTATATCCCAAACAGTCTCTTGCCAGTCCCCGCATGAACCCTCAGTCCGCCCCCACCGCTTGCACACCGATGCACCAGTTATCGGACGCCGCGCTAGAGCAGGTAGCGGCGTACTTTCGCGCCTTGGGCGAGCCCAAACGGCTAGAAATTTTGCAGTGGCTGGACAAGCGCAGTTACAACGTCGGAGATTTGGCACTGCGCTGTGGTTGCAGCGCAGCCAACATTTCACGCCATCTGGCACTGCTTATGCGCTACGGTTTGGTGCAGCGTGAAATGCGCGGCCACTGCGCTTATTACCAACTGGCCGACCCGGCGCTGGACACACTGTGTGAGTACGTTTACCAGCACTTGGCGCACAGCGGGCCCGTGGCACAGCAATAGCGGGAAATTGCTTCTGGAGCAGTTTGTCGGGCGTATGCTGTAGCGAGGGCCGTGAGATGCCTGACGCAGTCGCCACAGGTCGCCAGAGCTGGTTATCATGGCGCTGCACTGTAATAATTTGTTTTCTTCTCAACTGCCAAGGAGTGTTGATGTTTCCTGAGTACCGTGACCAAATCGCCCAATTGCGCGCCAACGACCGCCATTTCACCCGCTTGTTTGACAAGCACAACGAACTCGATCACGAGATCAAAAACTTGGAAGACAAGCACTCGCCGGTCTACCAAACCGAGATTGAGACGCTGAAAAAAGAAAAACTCGCACTCAAGGGCGAGATTTACGAAATTCTGAAAAAGGCAGAAGCTGCCGCATAAGTTGCGCAGCTACTGACACCGGGCACCGCAAGGTGCCCTTTTTTATGGGCGTACTGGTTGTGTAAATGGTGGGCGGCTAGCCGTGCCCGGCCAGCGTGCGCCGGTACTGCATGGCTTCGGCAACATGGGCAATGTCGGTCTGTTCGCTGGCGGCCAAGTCGGCAATGGTGCGCGCGACTTTCAAGGTGCGGTGCGTGGCGCGCGCCGACCAGCCCAGCCGCGCCGAGGCCGTCTGCAAAAACTGCAGCGCTGCCGGTGCCAGCAGTACATGGGTGTCGATGGCTTGGCCGTGCAGCGCTTGGTTGGCGCAGTTTTGCCGCGCCATCGCCCGCGCCCGCGCTTGCACCACGCGCTCGCGGATGCTGGCGCTGGACTCGCCCGGCGGCGCGCCCAGCAGCTCGTTGGCTGGCAGTGCGGGCACTTCGACGTGCAGGTCGATGCGGTCCAGCAGCGGCCCACTGAGCTTGGACTGGTAGCGCGCCACCTGCTCGGGCGAACAGCGGCAGGCGCGTTGGCTGGCGCCCAAGTAGCCGCACGGGCAGGGATTCATGGCGGCAATCATTTGAAAGCGTGCCGGAAACTCCGCCCGCCGCGCCGCACGCGAGATGGTGATGTGGCCGGTTTCCAGCGGCTCACGCAGCGCTTCTAAGGCGGCGCGGGGAAACTCGGGCAATTCATCCAAAAACAACACGCCGTGGTGGGCGAGTGATATTTCTCCGGGGCGCGGTGGTGAGCCGCCGCCGACCAGCGCCACCGCACTGGCGGTGTGGTGCGGGCTGCAAGTGGGGCGCTGCGCCCACTTCTCTAACGCAAAGCGCCCGGTGACGCTGGCAATGGCGGCGCTTTGCAGCGCTTCGTCCACCGTCATGGCTGGCAGCACGCCGGCAAAGCGCTGTGCCAGCATCGACTTGCCTGAGCCGGGCGGCCCTACCAGCAGCAGGCTGTGGTTGCCAGCGGCGGCAATTTCTAGCGCCCGCTTGGCGCCGGCTTGGCCTTTGACGTCGGCCAAGTCGGCGTAATGGGTGCTGGCTGGCAGTGGCACATTGGCCATGCGCGCCCAGCCGGGGTTGTCCTCGGTGGTGTCTTCGTTGCCCAGCGGCGCAAATTGGCGCACTACGTCGAGTAAATGCTGCGCTCGGTACACCCGCGCGTCGGGCACCAAGGCGGCTTCTTCAGCACTGCCGGGCGGCAGCACCAAGGGCACGTGGATGCCGCTGGTGCGCAGCGCCAAGCTGGTGGCCAGCGCGCCGCGTACCGGGCGCAGTTCGCCCGACAGCGACAACTCGCCAGCAAATTCGTAGTCGGCCAAGCGCGCCGCGTCAATTTGCCCGCTGGCGGCCAAAATGCCCAGCGCAATCGGCAGGTCAAAGCGGCCCGAATCTTTGGGTAAATCGGCTGGCGCCAAGTTGACGGTGATGCGTTTGTTGTACGGAAACTCCAGCCCGGCGTTTTGCAGCGCCGAGCGCACCCGCTCGCGCGCCTCTTTGACTTCGACATCGGCCAGACCGACCAGCGTGAAGCTGGGCAGACCGTT
>JAGNSH010000197.1 GCA_017988165.1 Giesbergeria sp.
TACCGCCGCACCGGTGGTGATGGTGATGATGGCGGTCGAGCGCATTGGTGCCAGCGCGGCGGCGCAGGCCGGCATGGTCGGGCCGCTTTCGACCATCTTGATGGGCGTGTGGCTGCTGGGCGAGCCGTTCACGCTGTGGGTGGCAGCGGGCACTGGGCTGGTGTTGTTGGGAATCTTTGTTTTTACCCGCGCCCGGCGCACTTGAAAAGCCACTGGGCAGTTATTTTTTAATAGCTACTACCGCACGACCCATAAGGGCTAGAGGCTGTTTTTATGCCTATTTACGGGGCGCAGGGCCGTCGCTGCGCGCGATAACTGCCGGTATTTGGGTTCGTGGTATCTTTTGTCCTTATATTGTGTCTATCCGTCTGTTTGACGGTTTGTCTGTCCAGCCACCCAAAGCCAGCTTGTTGAGCTCGGAACCCCATGCAGTCTTTGCGCCATTTTTTTCGCTGCTGCTGTTTTTTTGCCGTGCTGGCGTGTGCGCTAGCGGCTGTGACAGCGCCGGCGGCACCGGCGCTGGCCACGGCCAGCGAGCAGCTGCCCGCGGGATCGGTCAAATTGCGGGTGGTGGGCGGCTTGGCCAGCGTGAGGCAGTTCACCCAGTTGGAAGAGCCTTTTTGGACGCAAGAGCTGCCGCGCCTGAGCCAAGGGCGCTTTAGCGCCGAGATCGTCGCCTTTGACCGGGCCGACATTCCGGGCATGCAAATGCTGCAACTGCTGCAGCTGGGGGTGGTGCCCTTTGGCACCATGCTGATAGGCCACGTGGCGACGCAGTACCCGCAATATGCCGCTCCCGACTTGGCCGGGCTTAACCCCGACCTTGTGCAACTGCGCACAAGTTTGGAGGCGTTTCGCCCTTACCTTAAAAAATCGCTGCACGCGCAGCACGGCATTGAGCTGCTGGCGGTTTACATCTACCCAGCGCAGGTGCTGTTTTGCAAACAACCTTTGAGCGGCTTGGCCGACTTGGCCGGGCGGCGCATTCGCGTGTCGTCCAGCTCGCAAGGCGACTTTGTCGTGGCGCTGGGCGCGGTGCCAGTGCGTACCGACTTTGCCCGCATCATGGCGGCGCTGGGTTCGGGCGCTTTGGACTGCGTTATTACCGGCGCTTTATCGGGCAACACCTTGGGTTTGCACACGGCAACCAGCCATCTGCACCCCATGCCTTTGACTTGGGGAGTGGCTATTTTTGGTGCTAACAGCGCCGCTTGGAATGCATTGCCCGCCGATTTAAAAGAGCTGCTGCGCACGCAGCTGCCCCGGCTGGAAGCGCGGGTGTGGCTCGATGCCGAGCGCAACACCGGCATGGGGGTGGACTGCAACCGCGGCGCCTCCAACTGCGTGGGCAGCAAGGGAGCGATGGTGGTGGTGCCCCCGTCGGCGCAGGACGAGGGCTTGCGCAATGAAATTTTTCGCTCCACGGTGCTGCCGCGCTGGCTGCAGCGCTGCGGCGCTGAATGCGCCCCGCTGTGGCGCGACACCATTGGCGCGGCCCGTGGGATTGCTTTGCCGGGTGCAGCCCCGGTGTTGCCATGAAAAACCTTGTTCCTTGGCGCGTGCGGGCGACGGTGTGGACGCTGATGGCGCTGTTTTTGCTGGCGCTGGCCGGTGGCACCGCGGTGCTGATTTGGAATATGCGCCAAAACGCCGTTGAGGCCGGGCAGGCGCAGGTCAATCGCTTTATTGCCGGGGCAGAGGCGGGGCTGAACCGGACGTTCTTGTCGATCGATGTGCTGCTGGCCAGTACCGAAGGCTTGCTTGCCTTGTCGCGCACCGTCGCTAAAGACATCCAAGCGAGCGATGCCAGCGCGCTGCTGCGCAGCACCATGCGGCAAAACCTGCTGGTGCGCTCGGTGGTTTTGCTGGACGCGCAGAGCCAGTTGCTGGCCTCGTCGAGCTACGCCAGCGCCCATTGGCCGCTGGGCTTGCCCGAGGGTTTTTTGGAGCAGGTGCTGGCCTCGCCGGTGTCGGCACTAGAGATCAGCGCGCCAACGCTGAGCCTGTCTAGCACCGAGCAGGTGTTGTATTTTTCACGTTACTTTCGCTTGGCCGACGGCGCGCAGGTGCTGGCCGTGGCCGAGGTGCCGGTCAGCGCGCTGGTGTCGGTGCTGATGCAGGGGGTGGACATTGCCGGGCTGCAGGTGCTGCTAGAGCGCAGCAGCGGCCCGGTGCTGCTGAGCGTGCCCGAGAGCGCCGATGCGCTGGGTGCGCGCCCCGCCTTGGTCAGCCCCGCGCTGCAGGCGACGCAGCCGCTGTTTTACCCGCACCTGACGCTGCTGGCGAGCATGCCACTGGCCAGCGCCTTGGTGGATTGGCGCAGTGAGTGGCGCGCGCTGGTAATGGCGATGCTGGTGTTGAGCCTGATGGTGTTGGGCGCTGGATGTTTGGCGCAGTCTTATTTGCAGCGCATGACGCTGGCGCGCTTGGCCATTGCCGAGTCCAAGACCACGCTGGACCAAGCGCTTGAATCCATGATCAGCGGTTTTGTGCTGCTGGATGCGCACCAGCGCGTGCTGCAGTGGAATCGGCGTTTTGAAGAGATTTTTCCGTGGCTGGCACCGCTCATTGGGCTGCAGGTGCCGTTTGAGCGCATTTTGCAAGCCGCTGCGCTGCACCATGTGCCCGAGGGCAATAGCATCGATCAACAGCACTGGCTCAAGCGGCGCCTAGAGCAGCAGAGCAAACTGCAAGGCCAGCATGAGCAGGTATTGCCCAACGGGCGCTGGGTGCAAATTACCGAGCGCGCCACGCCCGAGGGCGGCATGGTCATTACTTACCACGACGTGACCGACCTGCACCGCGCCAGCGCCGAGATTGAATTGCTGGCTTTCTATGACCCGCTGACCCGTTTGCCCAACCGGCGCTTGCTACTCGATCGGTTGGGCCAAGCCGTGGTGACCGTGGCGCGCTTGGGCGGCTTGGGGGCGGTGCTGTTTTTTGATTTGGACCACTTCAAAACGCTTAACGACACCCAAGGCCACGAGGTGGGCGACCAGTTACTGTTGCAAGTGGCGCAGCGCTTGCAGGCCTGTGTGCGCGAGACGGACACGGTAGCGCGCTTGGGGGGTGATGAGTTTGTCGTGGTCTTGAGCGATCTCTCGCACGACAGCCAAGAGGCGGCAGCGCAAGCGCGGCGCATTGGCGAAAAGCTGTTGTTCAGTTTGAACCAACCCTACACCTTGGGCGCGCACGTGCACCACGGCTCGGCCAGCATTGGCGCTACGCTGTTTGGCCAAGCCGTGCAGTCAGCCGCTGAGCTGCTCAAGCAGGCCGACATTGCCATGTACCAAGTCAAGGGGCAAAGCGGCAACGGCCTGTGCTTTTTTGATCCGCAAATGCAAACGCTCCTTACCCAGCGTGCACAGTTAGAGGCCGACTTGCAGCTGGCGCTGGGACGCCAGCAATTGGCGTTGCACTACCAACCGCAGTTTGCCCGCGATGGCCGCATCGTTGGCGCCGAGGCGCTGCTGCGCTGGCAGCACCCTGAGCGCGGCATGGTCGCGCCCGCTGAGTTCATTCCGGTGGCTGAAGAAAGCGGCCTGATCGTGCCCATTGGCCAGTGGGTGCTGCGCACCGCCTGCCAGCAGCTGGTGGCGTGGCAGGGCGACGCTCAGCGCGCCCACCTGCAGCTGGCAGTGAACGTTAGCGCGTGCCAGTTTCGCCAGCGTGATTTTGTCCAGCAGGTAGTTGAGGTGATGCAAGATGCCGGCATCCGCCCGCACCTGCTCAAGCTGGAGTTAACCGAGTCGCTGG
>JAGNSH010000198.1 GCA_017988165.1 Giesbergeria sp.
AACGGCGTGGTGGTGAAGTCGCGCTGCACAATGCCGCGCGCGGCGCGCAGCAAATCGTTGAGCGCCAGCACGTAAATCAGCGAGGTGTCTTTGACCAGCGTGATGGTCTCGTTGCTCATCGGCGGCAAAATGCGCCGCACCATTTGCGGCAGCACGATGCGGCGCATGGTTTGGCTGTAGGTCATGCCCAGCACGCGCGCGGCCTCGTACTGGCCTTTGTCAATCGACTGGATGCCAGCGCGGAAAATCTCGGCAAAGTAGGCGGCGTAATTCAGCGCAAACGCCAGCACTGCGGCGGGAAAATCGGGCAAACGCACGCCAATCACCGGCACAAACGGCAGCGCAAAGTAGATGAACAACATTTGCAGCATCAGCGGCGTGCCGCGCATCAGCCAGATGTAGCCGTTGACCAGCGCGCTCAGCGTTTTGGAACCCGACAGCCGCGCCAGCGCCAGCGCCAAGCCCAGCGGCACCGCCAGCGCCAGCGTGATAAAGAAAAGCTTGAGCGTGACGGTGGCGCCCTGCCACAGCGGCGCCACCATTGAAAGCGCGTAATCCATACAAATTGCCTTAGAGCGCCAGCAGCGCTGGAACGAAAAACACCGGCGGGCCGCTCGGATGCGGCTCAGCCGGTGTGCTCATGCAGCCAATCAATTACTTGATGATGTCCTTGCCAAACCATTGGGTGGCAATGGCCGCCGAGGCGCCGTCGGCCTTCATATCGGCCAGCGCTTTGTCGAGTTTTTGGTGCAGTTCGGTGTCGCCCTTGCGCACGCCGACGCCGTAGTCTTCGGTGCCAAAGTGCTCCTCAATCACCGCGTATTCGGTGGGCTTCTTGGCGACGTAATAACGCCCCACCACCTCATCGACCACCACGGCGTCCAAGCGGCCAGTGGCCAAGTCCATCAGCGCAGTCACGTTGTCGCCAAAGGTTTTGAGTTCTTTGAACGAGGCAAACACGGCTTCATCCTTCTTCACGGCATCAACGGCGCTGCTGCCCTCTTGCGCGCCGACCACTTTGCCAGCCATGTCGGCCTTGGTTTTGATGGCCGAGTTGGCCGCGACCACGACGATTTGGTGGTTTTCCATGTACGGCGCGGTGAAATCGAGGTTCTTCTTGCGCTCTTCGGTAATCGTCAGGCCGTTCCACAGCGCGTCCACGCGCTTGCCTGCCAACTCGGCCTCTTTGGCGCTCCAGTCAATCGGCTTGAACTCGACTTGCACGCCCATGCGCTTGCCAGCTTCACGCGCCATGTCGATGTCAAAACCCACCAGCTCGTTCTTCTCGTCGCGAAAACCCATTGGCGGAAAGTTGTCGTCCAAACCGACCACGATTTTCGTAATCGCTGCGGGCGGCGGTGCCGACTCGGCCACTGCTTGGGCGGCGGGTTCTTGCTTACCGCAAGCAGCCAGCATTGCGCCGGCGGTCAACAACAAAACAGCGGTGAGTTTTTTCATGGTGAACAAGTGATAAAGCTATGGAAAAGCGGCATTGTCCCTGAAGCGGCCAGCAACCAAGCTGCCCAAGGACTTATTTTTAAGTCAAATCGGCCTCTAGCCCAATAGATACGTGCGCTAGCAGCTATTTAATCAGGAGTGATTCGGGCTTGCGCGGGTACTGGGGTTTTTACGGTGTCAGCCCAAAGCGTGCGCCCAGCGCTTGCTCCAGCCCAAACTCTTGCAGCAGCGCTTGCAAGCGCTCAGCGGCGCTGCGCTTTTTCTGGCCGGTGTATTGGGCGACGATCAGCTCGTTTTTCATGCTGTGCTCCCAGCCGACCAGCTCGGTCACCGTCACTTGGTAGCCCGATGCCTCTAGGTGCAAACAGCGCAGCACGTTGGTGATTTGGCTGCCCATCTCGCGCGTGTGGATCGGGTGGCGCCACAGTTCGGCCAGCGGCGTGCGCGACAGTTGCAGCGCTTTGCCTTGGCGCAAACACGCCGCCACTTCGGCCTGACAGCACGGCACGATCACCATCGCCCGCGCCTTTTTTTGCAGGCCAAAGGCAATGGCGTCGTCGGTGGCGGTGTCGCAGGCGTGCAGCGCGGTGACGATGTCGATGCGCTCGGGCAGCTCGGCGACGTCGGCGGACTCGGCCACCGACAGGTTCAAAAACGACATCCGCTCAAAGCCTAGCTGCGCCGCCAGCGCGCGCGATTTTTCGACCAAATCGGCGCGCCACTCAATGCCGTAGATATGGCCGCGCCCCAGCGCTTTGAAATACAGGTCGTACAGGATGAAGCCCAAATACGACTTGCCTGCGCCGTGGTCGGCCAGCGTCGGCGCGTGGCCGTCTTTGGACAGCTGCTGCAACAGCGGCTCAATGAACTGAAACAGGTGATAGACCTGCTTGAGCTTGCGGCGCGAGTCTTGGTTGATGCGCCCTTCGCGCGTCAGGATGTGCAGCTCTTGCAGCAGCTCCAGCGACTGGCCGGGGCGCAGTTCGAGCTGCTGGGCGGCAGTGGGAGTAGTTTTGGGCGCTTTGGCGGCTTTGGTTTTCATGGTTTTTCTGACTTGGTTGCGTGCGCCACCGGGCAGCGCGCGCCCACATCCAGCGCGTTCCAGCCGTCCAAGCCGAGTTTTTCTAGCACTTCGATGTTGCGTTCAAAAATCGTTTCGGCTTCAGGAAACACCGCCACGGCGCGGTCGATGCTGTCCTCGCGCAGCAGGTGCAGCGTCGGGTAGGGCGTGCGGTTGGTGCAGTTGGTGACGTCGTCCTCAGCCGTGCCAGCAAACTGAAACTGCGGGTGAAAGCTGGCGATTTGCAAAGTACCGTCCAAGCCCAGCGCCTCCAGCAGCCGCTCGGCCACGTTGACAAAGTCGTTGAAGTCGTAAAAGTCGTGCAGACAAGCCGGTGCCATCAGCAAAGTGGTGTCACGTTTCTCCGGCGAAATGTCGGCCAGCGCTTGCAATTCGCGCTCCACGTCCAGCGCCAGTGCGTCGGTGTCGCTGGCGCTGCTAACGACGTAGTGGATTTGGCCTTTGCTGTGTACGCCTTTGGCAAACGGGCACAGGTTCAGGTCGATGACGGCGCGCTCCAGCCAGCGCACGGTGTCTTGCACCACGGTGGCAGGGTCGTAAGCAGGGGTTGATGGCATGAAAAACGGGCGCAAACGGCCGAAATAGTAGTAAAAACAGCCTCTAGCCCTTTAGATACGTGCGCTAGCAGCTATCAATTTGCAAGTATTTATACCGCGCAGCAGGCGTCAATCACTTCGCGCACCAGCGCATCGGGCGCGGCGCGCACGGTGGCTTGGCCGGGGCCGTCAATCAACACAAAGCGGATTTCGCCAGCTTCGGATTTTTTATCGACGCGCATCAGCTCCAAATAGCGCCCGGCGTTGTCGCCAGCGTCTAACTGCGCCCCGCGCAGCGGCAGGCCGGCGCGCTGCACCAAGCTGCGCAGGCGCTGGGCAAATGCCGCATCGACCAGCCCCAAGCGGCGCGACAGCTCAGCGGCCATCACCATGCCAGCGCCGACGCCTTCGCCGTGCAGCCAAGCGCCGTAGCCCATGCCGGCCTCGATGGCGTGGCCGAAGGTGTGGCCAAAGTTCAAGATGGCGCGCAGGCAGGCTTCGCGCTCGTCTTGGCCGACCACCCACGCTTTGATCTCGCAGCTGCGCCGCACCGCGTGCGCCAAGGCCGGGCGATCGCGCGCCAGCAGCGCGTCCATGTGGGCGTCCAGCCAGTCCATGAAGGCCATGTCGGCAATCGGGCCGTATTTGATGATTTCGCCCAGCCCAGCGCTCAGTTGGC
>JAGNSH010000199.1:0-1559 GCA_017988165.1 Giesbergeria sp.
GCGCCAAAGGCGGGGCCGCCGATGTAGACGGCGTCAGCGCCGTGGTCAATCGCCGCAATGCCGATATCAGCGTCGCGGGCGGGGGAGAGGAGTTCAAGTTGGTGTGGCAGCAAAGACATGGGGCGCGATTATCCCGATTGCGCTGCGCTGTGGGGCGCGGCCCGTAGCCCTTAATCCCGTGCCGTCCACACTATGATGCTTGTAGCGCTCCGATCCGGACGCACCTCAAAACCACACAGGACAGCAGTTGCGCTGCTCTCACCATGCCCGACGCGAACTACTTTCATATGCCCTTGTTTCGGCCTGGCATCGTGGTGCAGTGGGGCAGTAAGCGCGAAACCGTCAGCCATATCTTGGTGCGGCGCAGCTCGCTGCTGGTGCATTTGGTCGGGGTGGATGTGCCGGTGGATTCCGACACCCTGACTTTGGCACCGACGCGCTTTACGCTGTTGCGGGTGGCTTAGTTTCTGCTGCTGTAGCTGCCGTTTTCCCTACTCCTTGGCGCGAGGCCATGGCCTGGCCCAGTCGAACCGGGCCTGCGGGTGCCCAGCCGGCATTGAAGTGCAGCGGCCCGGCCGGAAACAGCATGACCACCGTCGAACCGAGCAAAAAACGCCCCATTTCTTCGCCTTGTTTCAGGCGAATGCCTTGGCCGGCGTAGTCCCACGTGCGCACCGTGCCGGGGCGCGGCGGGTTGACCAAGCCATGCCACACCGTAGCCATACTGCCGACAATGGTGGCGCCGACCAGCACCAGTACAAACGGCCCTTTAGCCGAATTAAAAAAGCACACCACCCGCTCGTTGCGTGCAAACAGCCCCGGCACGGCGCGCGCCGTAGTGGGGTTGACGGAGAACAAATCGCCCGGCACATGCACCATGCGTTGCAGCTCGCCGTGGCAGGGCATATGGATGCGGTGGTAGTCGCGCGGGCTCAGGTACAGCGTGGCGAAATGGCCGTTGTGAAACGGCTCGGCCTGCGCCGCGTCCCCGCCCAGCAGGGCGGCTATCGAATAGTGGTGGCCTTTGGCCTGAAAAATCTGGTCGTGCGCGATGGCACCAAACTGGCTGATGGCGCCATCGACCGGGCAAATCAAGTCGGCCTTGGCCTGTGGGCGCACGCCGGCGCGCAGGGCGCGGGTAAAAAAGTCGTTAAAGCTGGCGTAGCTGGCGATGTCAGGGTTGGCCGCTTCGGCCATATTGACGCTATAGCGGGCTACAAAGCGGCGAATCAAAGCCGTAGTCAGCGCGCCTGCGCGGGCCGAGGCAATGCGGCCGGCAAAGACGCTCAGGGCACGCTTGGGCAGAAGGTACTGGGGCAGTACGGCAAGGCGATCAGACACAGTAGGTTGGCTTGGGAGTGGCAAGTGCGCGCATTCTATAGACCCCACTGTCTTCCACAGCAAGCGGCCAAGGCGGCGGCCCAGTGCGTGCAGTTGCAGGCAAAATTCGCCCCCTTTGCGTATGGCGCGCTTTTATTTTTTTGCTCCATCCATGTCTTCTGCCGATTCCGAACCGCCGCGTACGCCGGCTGATGCGCTCTATCAGCGCGTGCTCCATG
>JAGNSH010000199.1:1659-3728 GCA_017988165.1 Giesbergeria sp.
GTGGCGTTGTCGGTCGTCGTCATGGTGCCGCTGCGCTGCTTGCATCCACCGGGCGCGGCGCTGGCGCTGTTTGCCGTGCTGCAGCACGAGCATGGCGCTGCGGTGGCGGCATTTCCGGTGCTGTTAAACACCCTCGTGTTACTGGCAGTGGGCATTGCCTACAACACGCTCACGGGGCGCAGTTATCCGTATGCACAGCGCGCGGCGCCCAGCAGTGCGGGTGCGGCGCTGGGGCAATTTACGTCGAGCGACTTGGACGTTGCGCTGGAGCATTACAACGAGGTGCTGGACATCAGCCGCGCTGACCTCGAAGGCCTGCTGCACCTGGCGGGGCGCGCGGCGTTTCAGCGCACGTTGGGCGAGTTGCGCTGCGTCGACATCATGTCCAAGCCACCGCTGGCGATAGAGGCGGCGGTGTCTTTGAAAGACTCGTGGGCCTTGATGCGCCGCGAGCAAATCAAGGCCTTGCCGGTGGTCGATGCGCAGCGCTATGTGGTCGGCATTGTCACCGTGGCCGATTACATGCGTTTGGCCAATTTGGAGGCGCATGAAGGCTTGGGGAAGCGCCTGCGCACCTTGGTGATGGGGCGCGCCAGCCAGCCCCAAATGGTGCGCGACATCATGACGCAGCAGGTACAAACAGCACAGTCGCACCAGCACGTGATGGATTTGGTGCCGCTGTTTTCCCACGGGGGCCACCACCACATACCGATAGTCGATGCTCAGCAGCACTTGGTGGGCATCGTCACCCAAACCGACTTGGTGCGCGCCTTGGCTGCGGCTACGGTGCCCAGCGCCGCAGGGGTGGTAGGCAAATAAACCACATGGCGCTACAATCGTCAGGCTAAAGCACAGCGCTTTGCTTGTCCATTGAAGCCCGTCTCCCCCACGGCATCCTTCCTGACCTGCACCCGCCCGGTGCAGCGACCCCACAGCCCACAGTGCATCGTGTGTATCGCCCTTCCAAGGGCTTTACTGCCTTTCCTTGTCTGTGGTGGACGCACCATTGCGCAGGCGCTGCGTACGGATTGAATCGTTTTAAAGAGATTAAACACACATGGCCAAAGAAGAACTTATTGAAATGCAAGGCAGCGTCACGGAAGTACTGCCCGACTCGCGCTTTCGCGTCACCCTCGAAAATGGGCACCAACTGATCGCCTACACCGGCGGAAAAATGCGCAAGCACCATATCCGCATCTTGGCCGGCGACAAAGTGTCGCTGGAGCTGTCGCCCTACGACCTGACCAAAGGCCGTATCACTTTCCGCCACCTCGCCGGTCGTGGCCCTGGGCCTGGCCGTTGAGCCAGCGCCTGTCGCACGGTACGGCGCGGCATTGGCAAAATAGTGATGCGTTTTTTCTAATTCATTCTCTTTTTTCTCAAAAGTGAATTATTTTTCGGGTTAGAATAAGCGCTGTCGGAGCGTAGCGCAGCCTGGTAGCGCATCTGCTTTGGGAGCAGAGGGTCGCGAGTTCGAATCCCGCCGCTCCGACCAAAAACACATCAGCCCGGTATCGAAAGATACCGGGCTTTTTTGTGCCCGCTGTCTTTGTCTTTGGGGGACTCTCAGTCCTCGTAGTCGTGCATAGCGTCGCGTTTTTGGTGGGCGTGGTAGGCCGTGAGCACTTGGTGCGCCACCATGTCCAGCGAAGGGCGTATCACGCCTTGCTTGTCAGTCCACACCTTGGGTGTCAGGCTGCCGGCCAGGGTGACTGAATCGCCGTCTTGCAGCGCCATCAGTGCCGCGCTGGGTGCGCTGTCAAAAGCAATCACGTTGACGAACAAGGCTGTCTCGTTATCGCCCGCAGTGGCGCGCACCTTGGCCATCACAAACGGTTTGCCCGCCTTACCCAAGCGTTTTTCAGGCGCGCCATAGAGTTTTCCGCCAACCAGTCCGTCAATCATTTGGAGCTTTCTTATCGTACTTAGGGTGCTTGCCGTGTCTGCCATGCCGGGTAGCAGTGCGGCAAAAAAATAAGCCCCGCTACCAGACGTGATAGCGGGGCTTATTTTGTTTTTTGGTGCCGGAGAGATGAATCGAACACCCGACCTTCTCATTACGAATGAGC
>JAGNSH010000200.1:0-1538 GCA_017988165.1 Giesbergeria sp.
ACCCGGGCAGCCACTACGTCACGCCGCGCGAGCAGGTGTTGGTCGCTATCGAGGCCATCAAGACCGAATTGGCCGAGCGACTGAAGCAATTGGTGGGCGATGGCAAATTGGTCGAGGCGCAGCGGCTAGAGCAGCGCACGCGCTTTGATTTGGAGATGCTGACCGAAGTTGGTCACTGCAAAGGCATTGAAAACTACTCGCGCCACCTGTCGGCCAGCGCCGCCGGCGAGCCGCCCAGCACCCTGACCGACTATTTGCCCAAAGACGCGCTCATGTTTTTGGACGAGAGCCATCAAATGATTGGCCAGCTCAGCGCCATGTACAACGGCGACCGTTCGCGCAAAACCACGCTGGTCGAATATGGCTTTCGCCTGCCGAGCGCGCTGGACAACCGACCGCTCAAATTTGAAGAGTTTGAGCAGCGGATGCGCCAAGTGGTGTTTGTCTCGGCCACGCCGGCGGATTATGAAAAAACCCACGCGGGGCAGGTGGTGGAGCAATTGGTGCGGCCCACCGGCTTGGTCGATCCGCTGATTGAGGTGCGCCCCGCCACACACCAAGTCGATGACGTGCTGCAAGAAATTCGCCTGCGCAGCGATGCCGGCGAGCGTGTTTTGATCACCACGCTGACCAAGCGCATGGCCGAGCAGTTGACCGAATACCTCACCGACAACGGCGTCAAGGCGCGCTATTTGCACAGCGACATTGACACGGTGGAGCGGGTAGAAATCATCCGCGACCTGCGTCTCGGGGCGTTTGATGTGCTGGTCGGCATCAACCTGCTGCGCGAGGGGCTGGACATTCCCGAGGTGTCGTTGGTGGCGATTTTGGATGCCGACAAGGAAGGCTTTTTGCGCTCGGAGCGCAGTTTGATCCAGACCATTGGCCGGGCAGCGCGCAACTTGAACGGCAAAGCGCTGCTGTACGCCGACCGCATCACTGAGTCGATGCGCAAAGCCATCGACGAAACCGAGCGCCGCCGCGCCCGCCAGTTGGAACACAACCTTGCCCAAGGCATTACGCCGCGCAGCATCGTCAAGCAGGTACGCGATTTGATTGATGGCGTCTATAGCGAAAAAGCCGGCAAAGATGCCGAGCGCTTGGAATATGAAACTTTGCAGCGCGCCAAGGTCGAAGAGATGTCGGAGAAAGACATCGCGCGCGAAATCAAGCGGCTGGAAAAACAAATGATGGAGCACGCCCGCAACCTAGAGTTTGAGCAAGCCGCCCGCGTGCGCGACCAGTTGGGGCGGCTGAAAGCGCAGGCCTTTGGCGCGTCAGGCGGTAACGATTTATTGCCAACATCAGCGCAGTAAAGGGGCTTTGTGACCAAGCTGACAGTAATGTGACTACCGAGTTCACTTACCCGACAAGATTGATGGGGATTGTGCTATACTTGTACGAAATACTCAACCAATACCCCCCGCGATGAACGGCCTTGCCTTGGTGCAAAAAACCAAGGCTTCGGTAGAGGGTAGAGAAGACTTCCCGTGCTGGCCATCAGCCTGCGCCGGGACTTTTTGAACCAACAAGCTAAA
>JAGNSH010000200.1:1638-3715 GCA_017988165.1 Giesbergeria sp.
CATTTCCCTATCTACCTCGATTACGGCGCCACCACGCCGGTCGATCAGCGCGTGGTAGACGCCATGATTCCTTGGTTGCGCGAGCACTTTGGCAACGCCGCCTCGCGCAGCCACGCTTGGGGCTGGGAGGCCGAAGAGGCCATTGAAAAAGCCCGCGCCCAAGTCGCAGATTTGATCCACGCCGACCCACGCGAAATTGTTTGGACCAGCGGCGCCACCGAGGCTATCAACTTGGCTCTGAAGGGTGCTGCCCAGTTCTACAAAGGCAAGGGCAAACACCTGATCACGCTGAAAACTGAGCACAAAGCCGTGCTCGACACCATGCGTGAGCTGGAGCGCCAAGGCTTTGAAGTCACTTACATGGACGTGCAAGAAGACGGCTTGCTGAATATGGATGCGCTCAAAACCGCCATCCGGCCAGACACCATCTTGATCAGCGTGCTGTTCGTCAACAACGAAATTGGCGTGATTCAGGACATCCCGGCAATTGGCGCGCTGTGCCGTGAAAAAGGCATCTTGTTCCACGTCGATGCCGCCCAAGCCACGGGTCGCGTTGAAATCGACATGGCCACGCTGCCGATTGACCTGATGAGCATGACCGCGCACAAAACCTATGGCCCCAAAGGCGTGGGCGCGCTATATGTACGCCGCAAGCCGCGTGTGCGCCTTGAAGCACAAATGCACGGTGGTGGCCACGAGCGCGGTATGCGTTCGGGCACGCTGCCCACGCACCAAATCGTCGGCATGGGCGAGGCTTTTCGCATCGCCAAAGAAGAAATGGCCGAGAGCAATGCCAAAGCGCGTGCCTTGCAGCAACGCCTGCTGAACGGCTTGAAAGATATCGAACAGGTGTTCATCAACGGCAGCTTGGAGCACCGGGTGCCGCAGAACCTGAACATCAGCTTCAACTATGTTGAAGGTGAGTCGCTGATCATGGGCATCAAGGGCTTGGCGGTGTCGTCGGGTTCGGCTTGCACCTCGGCCAGCTTGGAGCCTAGCTATGTGCTGCGCGCCTTGGGCCGCAGTGACGAGTTGGCGCACAGCAGCTTGCGCATGACGATTGGCCGCTTCACCACCGAAGAAGAAATCGACTACGCCATTGCCACCATCCGCGAAAACGTCGCCCGGCTGCGCGAACTCAGTCCGCTGTGGGAGATGTACCAAGACGGCGTGGACATCAGCAGCATCCAGTGGGCAGCCCACTAATTATTTATATCAAATTGGCCTCTAGCCCTTGTGTAGCAAGCGCTAGCAGCTATTAATAAAGGAGTAAATCATGGCCTATTCCGAGAAGGTAATTGACCACTACGAAAACCCGCGCAACGTCGGCTCGTTCGACAAAGGCGACGAGTCGGTCGGCACCGGCATGGTTGGCGCGCCAGCCTGCGGCGACGTGATGAAGCTGCAAATCAAGGTCAACCCCGAGACGGGCGTCATCGAAGACGCGCGCTTTAAGACCTACGGCTGCGGCTCGGCGATTGCCTCGTCGTCGCTGGTGACCGAATGGGTCAAGGGCAAAACGCTGGACGAAGCCGCGGCGCTGAAAAACAGCGTGATTGCCGAAGAACTGGCGCTGCCGCCGGTCAAAATTCACTGCTCCATCTTGGCCGAAGACGCCATCAAAGCGGCAGTGAACGACTACAAAATCAAACATGGCGCTGCGGCTGCCAGCAACGCTTAAGGGTGCGCGCTATGGCTATCACGCTGACTGAAGCCGCTGCCCGTCACGTCAGCCGCTACTTGGCGCGCCGTGGCCAAGGGCTGGGAGTGCGGCTGGGCGTCAAGACCAGCGGCTGCTCGGGCTTGGCCTACCAGCTCGAATATGTCGATCAAGCCGAACCAGAAGATGTGGTGTTTGAAAACCACGGCGTCAAGCTGCTGATTGACCCCAAAAGCCTGGCCTACATCGACGGCACCGAGTTGGACTTTGTGCGCGAAGGCCTCAACGAAGGCTTTCGCTTTAGCAACCCCAACGAGCGCGATCGCTGCGGCTGCGGAGAGAGCTTTCGGGTGTAATCCTTTGCGCCATCAGGCTTTGCCGTTGAACCGCCACCGCACACCGCGCTGGCGGTTTTTT
>JAGNSH010000004.1:0-17727 GCA_017988165.1 Giesbergeria sp.
CGGTGTAGGCCAGGTCGGCGGTGTCGGCGGCGGTGTAGAGCGGCTTGACGACGATGCCGTCGGGTGTCGTCCAGTTCAGGGCGGAGACATCGCCACCGGGGGCGGACTTGGCAGCAGCGCGCTCCCAATCGGCAAGGGTGGAGGGCTTGAAGTTTGGTTCGGTAGGGCTGGTCATGGCGGTATCGGTGGTATCGGCGGTGTCGCAGGGTTCGCAATGAAGGGACGAGCAAGCGCGCAAAGCGTTACACGCAGGCACAATAAGCGCGAGTTTACCCGATCCATAATTATTAATTTATAGTTTTAACCCCGCTATTTGCTACATTTCACCGCTATGTCCGCTGTCACCCTGACTCCCCGAGCTCTGTACCAAGAAGTGGCGGAACAACTGCGCCAGCGTATCTTCAATCGCACGCTGGAGCCAGGCGGCTGGATTGATGAACTCAAAATTGCCGAAGAATTTGGCATCAGCCGCACGCCGCTGCGCGAAGCCCTGAAAGTGCTGGCCGCCGAAGGGCTGGTGACGATGAAGGTGCGCCGGGGCGCCTACGTCACCGAAATGAGCGACAAAGACCTGCGCGATGTCTACCACCTGCTGGGCCTGCTTGAAAGCGACGCCGCCGCTGTCGTCGCCACCAGCGCCAGCGCCGAGCAGCGCCAAAGCCTGCAAGCGCTGCACGATGAGCTGGAGAGCGCCGTCAACGAGCGCGAGCGCTTTTTTGCCGTCAACGAGCGCTTTCATTTGCTGGTGTTGGAGCTGGCCAACAACCGCTGGCGCTGTCAGATGGTGTCGGATTTGCGCAAGGTGATGAAGCTCAATCGGCACAACTCGCTGCTGAAACAAGGGCGCATTGAAGACTCGCTGCACGAGCACCGCGCCATTTTGGCCGCCATTTTGGCGGGCGATGCGCCGGCCAGCCGCCAAGCCATGCAAGCGCACTTTGCCCACGGCTTAGAAGCGGCCGCTTGAAGGCAGCCGCCGCGCTTGGCCTTTTTGGGTCGCCCTATTGCATCGAAGAGACGAACGCCACCACGGCGTTGATATCGGCGTCGGTCATGTCTTTGGTGTTGGTGACCATCACCGAGTCGGCGCGCTTGCCGCCACCGGCGCGGTAGCGCTTGAGGGTCTCGGTCAGGTAGTTGGCTTGCTGGCCAGCGATGCGCGGAAACTGCGCACTGCCGCGCCCATCGGTGCCGTGGCAGCGAAAGCACAACTTGTTGAAATACTCTTGCCCTTTGGCCGCCAGCGCAGCGTTGGTGGTAGGCGTGTGTACCACCTGCTGCGCGCTGTAAAACAAGACCATGCCGACCTTCTCGTCGCTGTTCATGGCGCGAATCATGCCTTCCATAAACATATCGCGGCGCCGGCCATCGGCAAACTGGCGCACCTGCTCCAGCAGGTAGGCTGGATTTTGGCCAGCCAAGTTAGGAATATCGGGTTTGACGCTGTTGCCGCCTTCGCCGTGGCAATTGGCGCACACGGCCGCCACTTTGCGCCCGGTGGTCAGCAGCGACTCGCCCAGTTTGGGGTCGGCTTGCGCCTCCAGCAGGCGGGCGGCCAAATCTACCGGAGCGCGCGTTTTGGCCGCAGGCGCCTTGGCAGTTTCAGCCAAGGCGGGTTGAAACGCGCACAGCGCCAGTAGTGCTATTGCCCATCCCATTTGAACGCGCTTTGCCATATGGTTGTCCACATTAGAAAAACGGCCATTCTAGGCGGATTGCCCACTGGCTTTCAATGGGATGAAAACCTGCACAACCTTGGCCACAGCGCACCGCCTTGCTCTGGCAAACGGTGTATTTTTCAGCCCCTTACCAATGGACTAGGCCCTATGAACGCTCTTTTGACCGAACTTGGCAACGTACAAACGCTGCCCCAATTGTTTGCTTGGCGCGTTGCACGCACGCCAAATGCTGAGGCCTATCGCGCTTTTGACGACACGCGCCAGCTCTGGGTCAGCCTGACTTGGGTGCAGGCACAGCAGCGCGTGGGCTTGTGGACTCGGGCGCTGGCCGAGCTGGCACTGCCCAGCGGCGCACGCGTAGCCATCTTGCTGCCCAACGGGCTGGATGCCATGTGCATCGACCAAGCCACGCTGGCGCTGGGCCAGGTGCCGGTGCCGCTGCACGCCGTGGACAACCCCGCCAGCATTGGCTACATCTTGGCCGACTGCCAAGCCTCGCTGCTGCTGGTGGACGACTTGGCGCAGTGGCAGCGCATCGCCGCGCTGGGCACCGCGCTGCCCGAGCTGCGCACTGTCATCGTCACCGCACCCGATGCGGCCTCTGACCCCAGCGCCGCCGTGCCGGTGCTGGCGCTGGCCGAGTGGCTGGCCCAGGCGCGCCAGCGCTCGCTGATGCAAACGCCGCCTTCTGCGGTTGATTTGGCGGCCATCGTTTACACCTCGGGCACCACCGGCAAACCCAAGGGCGTGATGCTGACGCACCGCAACGTGGTTGCCGACGTCAAAGCGGTGCTGGCGCGCATCCAGCCGCTGCCGAGCGATGTTTTCTTATCGTTTTTGCCGCTGTCGCATACCTTTGAGCGCACCGGCGGCTACTACCTGCCGATGGCGGCGGGCAGTTGTGTGGCCTACGCCCGCTCGGTGGCGCTGCTGGCGCAAGACCTGCAAAGCGTCAAACCGACGGTGCTGGTGTCGGTGCCGCGCATTTACGAGCGGGTGTACGCCAAGGTGCAAGAGCGTTTAGCGCCCTCGCGCTTCAGAACCCGTTTGTTTGAGACGGCAGTTGCCATCGGCTGGCAGCGTTTTCGCGCCATACACGGCCTGCCCGCGCCTACCGATGCCGCGCCGCGCAGCGCCGGGCTGCTGGGCGCTTTGCCATGGTTTGTCTTCGAGGCGCTGGTGGCCAAGCCGCTGATGGCGCAGTTTGGTGGCCGGGTGCGCGTGGCCGTCAGCGGCGGTGCGCCCTTGTCGCCCGCCATTGCCCAATGCTTTTTGGGCTTGGGTTTGCCGGTGTTGCAGGGCTATGGCATGACTGAGACCTCGCCGGTGGTGTCGGTCAACACGCTCAAGGACAACCGCCCCGACAGCGTTGGCCGGGCACTGCCGGGGGTCGAAGTGCGCATTGGCGACAACCGCGAGCTGCAAGTGCGCGGCGATATCGTCATGAAAGGCTATTGGAACCGCCCCGAAGACACCGCGCGCACGCTAACGCACGACGGCTGGCTGGCCACCGGCGACCAAGCCGAACTGATTGACGGGCGCATCTACATTCGGGGCCGCATCAAAGAAATCATCGTCACCTCGACTGGCGAAAAAGTACCGCCGGCCGATTTAGAACTGGCCATCACCGCCGACCCGCTGTTTGCGCAAACCTTTGTGGTGGGCGAAAACCGCCCGTTTATCGCCTGCGTGGCGGTGCTAGAAGCCAGCGAATGGCAGCGCTTGGCAGCCGAGTTGGGCGTGGACGCCGCCGCCCCCGCCAGCCTGAGCGACCCGCGCGTATTGCGCAGCGCCTTAGAGCGCATCAGCGCCGCCAGCCGCAGCTTTCCGCACTACGCCATGCCGCGCGCCGTACACCTGACGCTGGCGCCGTGGACGATTGAAAACGCCTTTATGACGCCGACGCTCAAGCTCAAGCGCAACCACCTGATGGGCTACTTTGCCCAGCAAATCGAGGCCATGTACACCAAGCCCAGCAGTACGCCGCCAGCGTGAAGATATTAAAAAAGATAGCTGTAAGCGCTTGATAACAGGCGGTTTCAGCATCAAAAGTGTCTGAAAGTGTTTAAACACAAGCGCTACAAGCTATTATTTTTGATAGCTTATGGCGGGGATAATCGCCGCCATGCTTGAAATTTCTCCCGTTCCGCCCCCTTTTCACAACCCCTGGCGAATGTCCATTGCCCCCATGATGGAGTGGACGGACCGGCATTGCCGCTACTTTCACCGGCTGCTCAGTCACCACACGCTGCTGTATACCGAGATGGTCAACGCCGGCGCCGTCATCCACGGCGGCACTGAGCGGCATTTGCGCTTTAACGCCGAAGAACACCCCGTCGCGCTGCAACTGGGCGGCAACGAGCCGGCCACCTTGGCGCGCAGCGCACAACTGGGCGCGCAGTGGGGCTACAACGAAATCAACCTCAACTGCGGCTGCCCGAGCGACCGGGTCAAGCGCGGCGCTTTTGGTGCCAGCCTGATGAAAGCGCCCGCCTTGGTGGCCGATGGCGTTAAAGCCATGGTCGATGTGGTGGATGTGCCGGTCACGGTGAAGCACCGCATTGGCATCGACAAGGACGAGAGTTACGACTTTGTGCGCGACTTCATTGGCACCGTCGCCGAAGCCGGCTGCGACACCTTCATCGTCCACGCGCGCAATGCGTGGCTCCACGGCATCAGCCCGAAAGAAAACCGCCAAATTCCGCCGCTGCGCTATGGCGTAGTCGCCCAGCTAAAGCAAGATTTTCCGCAATTGACCATTGCTATCAATGGCGGCTTTAGCACCGATGAAGCAGTGCTAGCGCAGCTGGCACTGGTCGATGGCGTGATGGTCGGGCGCGAGGCGTATCACAACCCGTGGTGGCTCTCGCGCTGGGACGAGCTGTTTTACGGCGACGCGCCCAACACCGCCATCACCCGCGAGGGCATTGAGGCGGCGATGGTCGATTACATGGTGCGCGAGCAGGCGTTATATGGCACACCGTGGGCCAGCATTGCACGGCATATGCTGGGTTTGCGCCACGGCCTGCGCGGGGCGCGGCGCTGGCGCCAGGTGTGGAGTGACCACCGCCTCAAGGCTCTGCCGCCGCACGAGGTGATGGCGCTGGCGCACGCCAGCGCGTCAGACGCGGCGGGCACTTCAGACACGCCGGGCGAATGTCAAAAATTGTGAAATGCCAGCGCCCGCGCCGGTGGGTGTACGCCAACGGCAACACCTTGGGCTATACGTAGTTTGTGCAATGGGCGCAGGCCGCACCTCTTAAAGCGGCGTCTAGGCCCTTTTATCCGGCCAATTCAGCCCGTCAAAGCTAAAAATAATTGATGTGCCGCAATAAAAATACCGGTATATTTTGTCTTGGCCGATGATTTATATGCTAGACGTCGAAATTTTTTAATTTGCAGCGTGTCAGCGTTTCGACAGGAGACGTTTGCCTACAAGTAACAGAGTGCTGTTATATTGCACTGCAACATAACCGACCCAACGCCATGCTCTATCAGATTTATGAAACACAGCGCTCCTTGATGGAGCCCTTCGCCGATTTTGCCCAAGCAACTGCCAAGTTGTATGGCAACTCGATGTTTCCATTGAGTAAAACGCCTCTGTCGCAGCGCATTTCTGCTGGCTACGACTTGGCGTACCGCTTGGGCAAGGGCTACGAAAAGCCAGTGTTTGGCATCACTACCGTAGATGTCGATGGCGTTGGCGTGGCTATCCACGAGCGCATTGAGCTGCACAAACCTTTTTGCGAGCTGCGCCGTTTCAAGCGCTTCTCCGACGACACCAGCACCCTGAGCAAGCTGAAAAATCAGCCGGTGGTGCTGGTCGTAGCGCCTCTGTCGGGCCACTACTCCACGCTGTTGCGCGATACGGTGCGCACCATGCTCAAAGACCACAAGGTCTACATCACCGACTGGACCAATGCACGTTTGGTGCCATTGTCCGAGGGTGAATTCCACCTTGATGACTACGTCAACTACGTTCAAGAATTTATCCGCCATCTGCAAAGCAAGTACGGCAACTGCCACGTAATCAGCGTCTGTCAACCCACGGTGCCGGTGCTGGCGGCCGTGTCCTTGATGGCCACTCGCGGCGAAACCACGCCGCTGACGATGACGATGATGGGCGGCCCGATCGATGCGCGCCGCTCGCCGACCGAGGTGAACAACTTGGCCTCGACGCGCAGCTATGAGTGGTTCGAGAAAAACGTCATTTTCTCGGTGCCTGACAGCTTTCCGGGCGCTGGCCGGCGTGTTTACCCTGGCTTTTTGCAGTACACCGGCTTTGTGGCGATGAACCCCGATCGCCACGCCACCAACCATTACGACTACTTTAAAGACCTGATCAAGGGCGACGACGCCAGCACCGAAGCGCACCGCAAGTTCTACGACGAGTACAACGCCGTGCTCGATATGGATGCCGATTACTACCTAGAAACCATCAAAACGGTGTTCCAAGAGTATTCACTGATGAACGGCACGTGGGATGTGCGCGCGCCGAACGGCCAAATCGAGCGCGTGCGCCCGCAAGACATCACCACCACCGCACTGCTGACGGTCGAAGGTGAGTTGGACGACATTTCCGGTCCCGGTCAAACCCATGCAGCACACGATTTGTGCAGCAATTTGGTCAATAAAACGCGCAACCAACTCGAAGCCAAGGGCGCAGGCCACTACGGTATTTTCAGTGGCCGCCGTTGGCGCGAAAACGTCTACCCGCACGTGCGCCAGTTCATTTTGGAGAACGACACCGTTCCCAAGATGGAGCCGCTGGTGGTGTTGACCGCGCCGGCCACAGCGCCCGCGTCTGCTGCACCGGCTGCACCGGCTGCACCCGTTGTTGCCGTTGCAGCCGCAGCGGCAGTTACCGGCGCCGCCGCAACGGCGCCAGTGCCTGAGACGCAAGAAGGCCAGCACCTGGCGGCAGTGACGGCAGCCTCGACCCTGACCAAGGGCCGTCGCCGCGGCAACCGCAAGTCTTAAGCTGCCGTCCGCTCTGGCCCTGATCCTCAGCCCCCTAGCGGCACGCATTGATGCCGCTTTGCCGCAGACGCAATGCACGCGCTGCGGCTTTTCTGATTGCGCGCATTACGCGCAGGCCGTCGCCCAAGGCGAAGCAGGCATAGACCAGTGCCCGCCGGGCGGCCAAGCAGGCGTGGCCCGCTTGGCTGCGCTCACCGGCCAAGCGCTGCGCCCACTTAACCCCGCACATGGCACCGAAGGCGCGCGCACGCTGGCGCTGATAGATGAAGACTGGTGCATTGGCTGCACGCTGTGCATCCAGGCCTGTCCGACCGATGCCATCTTGGGTGCCAATAAGTTGATGCACACCGTTATCGCGCAGCATTGCACTGGCTGCGAGTTGTGCATTCCGGTGTGCCCGGTCGATTGCATTGCACTGGTCAATGCCAGCGGCGCCGCTACCGGCTGGGCCGCTTGGTCGCCAGTGCAGGCGCAGCACGCACGCCAGCGCTATGCGCAGCGCCAGCAACGCTTGCCAGACGCCGTACCCGCCGCACCCGCCGCACCACCGCCAGACAACAAAAAAGCCGCCATTGCCGCCGCTTTAGCCCGCGCTCGGGCGCAGCGCATCTAGCTATCTAGCTGCGCGCAGCCAGCGTTTTGTAGACGCCGCAGCCCAAATACAAATCGTCAACGCGCTGGACAAACGACATTTTGGTTTGCACCGTGCCAGTCGCTGGATTGGTAATGTCGTATTCGACCCAGCCCGGCCCGCGCTCGGCCTGGGCAATGATGTCGCGCACCAACTGTTCGCCAGCAATGCCGGGAATGTCTTGCACGCGGGTGCCAACTTTGGCGGTATTGCCTCCAAAAGCCCGGTAAGTGCCGATGCTATCGAGTGCAAACACATACATATCTCGGTCGTGATACGGCTGATTGCGATCCGTCAGGGTCTGCAAAAAATGCTGGCCCGAGGTGCTGCGGCGCAGCGCCACCGCGCGTTGGACCAGCGCAGTGGCTTCGTCTGCCGTGCCTTGCTGCAGCCGAAAAATAGCCACGGCACTGGACAAGGTGCTGGCGCGCCCTTGCAGTGCCATGGCCTGCTCGACGGCGTGATCGACCATTTGCGCGTTGTTTTGCGTGATTTCATCGAGCTGGCGCACGGCGGCGGTAATTTCTTGCAGCCCGGTGCTTTGCTCGGTGCCAGAGACAGAAATCTCAGACATGCTGGTTGCCACGCTGCGAATGCCGCTGGCGACGCTGGAAATGCCCTCGCCAGCGCAGCGAATCAGGCCGGTGCTGGCTTCAACCTGCTGCACCGAGGCGCTGATGAGCGCCCGAATTTCGCGCGCTGCCTCGCCAGATCGGCCGGCCAGCATACGCACCTCTGATGCCACCACGGCGAAGCCGCGTCCTTGCTCGCCGGCGCGGGCGGCTTCGACGGCAGCGTTGAGCGCCAAGATGTTGGTCTGAAAAGCAATGCCGTCGATGACGCCGATGATCTCGTTCATGCGCCGCGCGCCTTGCTGGATGGCATCGACCGATTGCACCGCCTTGGCCATCGCTTGCACGCCTTCGTCGGCGGCGCGGCTGACTTGGCTGGCGCGCTGGTCGGCAGCGCAGGCCGTGTGGGCATTGCTTTGCACCGCATCGGACAGTTGGGCGACGCTGGCGGCGGTTTGCTCCAAGTTGGCGGCTTGCTGCTCGGTGCGATCGGCCAGTGCCCGGTTGTCTTCGGCCAAGCCTTGGCCAGCATGGGCGACCAAAGCGGCGTTGCTGCGGATATTGGCCACCATGCCCGAGAGCGCTATCACCATATGGTCTAGCAACAAAACCAGTTGGGCGAACTCATCTCGGCCCCGCACTGGAATTTTTACGCACAAATTGCCTTGCGTGGTTTGCTCCATCGCCTCGGCCAAGGCACGCAGGTCGCTGGCCATGCTGGCGTACAGCGACAGCAGCGCATACAGCGCAACCACTGCGCTGCCAGCCACCGCAGCCCACAGCACGTCCGGGGCAGCGCCTTGCAGCGCCAACAGCGCAATAAGAGATAAGGAAGCCAACCAACTGCACGCCAATAAGGCCAGTTTGGCTAATAGGCGAAAGCGCCGCAGTAGCCACACACCGGGGCGCAGAAAAAGAGATTCAGACATCGGCTTACGTCTCCAGATAGTGGCGAAGGCTGCGTTAGGCGCAGCCTTCTGGAACATGGACAGCTTGCGCGCTAGGCAACAGACTGGGGAAGTCTTACGGCTCTCTTCTTGTCGCTTACATTCTGCGCCCCCAAGCTGACTGCTTTTTGACGCATCTGCGCGCCTTGGCTAGGGGCTAGTTATGGGCTAGTGGGCGAGCATGGCGCTGGCAGCGCCCAGCGGGCCATCCGTGATAATTGCGCCCCATGAATCCCCTGCTCTCTTCACTGCAGCCTTATCCCTTTGAGCGGCTGCGCCAGCTCTTTGTCGGCATCACGCCAGCGCCCCATCTGACGCCCATCAGCTTAGGCATGGGTGAGCCGCGCCACGCCACGCCAGCGTTCATTAAAGAAGCGCTCTGCGCCGGCTTGGCGGGGCTGGCCAATTACCCGGTCACTGCGGGGGAGTTGCCGCTGCGCCAAGCCTTCACTGGCTGGCTGCAGCGGCGCTACGGACTGGCGCTGGACGCGGCAACGCAGGTGCTGCCAGTCAATGGCTCGCGCGAGGCGCTGTTTGCCTTTACCCAAACCGTCGTCGATCGCTCGCACACCGACCCGCTGGTGGTCTGCCCCAATCCGTTCTATCAAATCTACGAAGGTGCAGCCTTGCTGGCCGGGGCCACGCCCTACTTTGTGCCCAGTGACCCAGCGCGCAATTTTGCCCTCGACTGGGACAGCGTGCCCGAGGCCGTCTGGCAACGCACGCAACTGCTGTTTGTCTGCTCGCCCGGCAACCCGACTGGCGCCGTCATGCCGCTGCCCGAATGGCAAAAGCTGTTTGCCTTGTCTGACCGCCACGGCTTTGTGATTGCCTCGGACGAGTGCTACAGCGAAATTTATTTTCGCGACGAGCCGCCGCTGGGCGGCCTCGAAGCCGCAGCCCAATTAGGGCGCAGTGACTTCAAAAACCTGCTGTCCTTCACCAGCCTGTCCAAGCGCAGCAACGTGCCGGGGCTGCGCAGCGGCTTTGTCGCTGGCGACGCAGCACTGGTGCGGGCGTTTTTGCTCTACCGCACTTACCACGGCAGCGCTATGGGCTTGGCAGTGCAAGCGGCCAGCATTGCCGCGTGGAACGATGAGCAGCACGTCATCGACAACCGCGCCCAATACCGCGAAAAATTTGCCCAAGTCACGCCACTGCTGTCGGCGGTGATGGAGGTGCAACTGCCCGACGCCGGTTTTTACCTGTGGGCGCGCGTGCCTGAGCATCTGGGCCTGAGCGACACCGCCTTCGCCCAACAGTTGCTAAGTCAATACAATGTCACCCTTTTGCCCGGCAGCTATTTGGCCCGCGATGTGGCCGGCACTAACCCCGGTGCCCAGCGCGTGCGTCTGGCCTTGGTGGCCGAAACCCAAGAATGCGTGCAAGCAGCGCAGCGCATCGTTCAATTCATCCAATCCCACCCAACCCCCACCCCATGAGCCACCCTCTGCAAAGCACCATCGACGCCGCCTGGGACGATCGTGCCAATTTGTCTCCCTCTAACGCGCCCCAAGACGTGCGCGACGCCGTCGAGCAAGTCATCACCTTGCTCAACAACGGCGAACTGCGTGTCGCCACGCGCGAGGCAGTGGGGGTGTGGACGGTACACCAGTGGATTAAAAAAGCCGTGCTGCTGTCGTTTCGGGTGACCGAAAACACCTTAGTACGCGCTGGCGATTTGGGCTTTTACGACAAAGTGCCCTCGCGCTTTGGCCACCTGAGCGCCGAAGAAATGGCCGCCACTGGCGTGCGCGTAGTACCGCCAGCAGTGGCGCGGCGCGGCAGCTTTATTGCCAAAGGGGCGATTTTGATGCCGTCCTACGTCAACATTGGCGCCTATGTCGATGAAGGCACCATGGTGGACACTTGGGCCACCGTCGGCTCATGCGCCCAAGTCGGCAAAAACGTCCACCTGTCCGGCGGTGTCGGTCTGGGCGGCGTGCTGGAGCCGCTGCAAGGCAAGCCGACCATCATTGAAGACAACTGCTTTATTGGCGCGCGCTCTGAAGTGGTCGAAGGCGTCATCGTCGAAGAAAACTCGGTCATCAGCATGGGCGTGTATTTGGGCCAAAGCACGCCGATTTATGACCGCTCGACCGGTGAAGTCAGCTATGGCCGCATTCCGGCCGGCTCGGTCGTCATCAGCGGCAGCCTGCCCAAAGAAGGCGGCAAATACAGTATGTACGCCGCCATCATCGTCAAAAAAGTCGACGCCAAGACCCGCTCGACCACCAGCCTGAACGACCTACTGCGCGACTGATAAACAAGGCAATAAGGGAAACAACGATGAGCACTATGGAGCGCATCCTGCGCCTGATGGCAGAAAAAAAGGCCTCAGACGTTTATTTGTCGGCGAATGCGCCCGCACTCATCAAAATCAATGGCGAGTGCGTGCCCATCAACAACCAAATTTTGCCGCCCGACGCGCCGCGCAATCTCTTGGCCGAAGTGGTGCCGCCCAACCGCATCGAGGAGCTAGAGGAGTCTGGCGAACTGAACATGGGCGTGCCTATCAAGGGCGCTGGACGCTTTCGCGTCAGCGCCATGCGCCAGCGCGGCACCTATGCGGTGGTGATTCGCTTTATTTCGCAAGATATTCCCGACTTGACCGAGCTGAATTTGCCGCCAATTTTGGCCGACCTGATCATGGAAAAACGCGGGCTGGTGCTGGTGGTCGGCGCCACCGGCTCGGGCAAAAGCACCACCTTGGCGGCCATGATCGACCGGCGCAACAGCCAGCAGACCGGCCACATCCTGACCATTGAAGACCCGGTGGAATTTCAGTTCAAAAACAAAAAATCCATCGTCAACCAGCGCGAAGTGGGCAGCGATACCCAGTCGCTGCAAATGGCGCTAAAAAACGCCCTGCGCCAAGCGCCCGATGTGATTTTGATTGGCGAAATCCGCGACCGCGAAACCATGTCGGCCGCCATTGCTTACGCGCAGTCGGGCCACCTGTGCCTGGCCACGCTGCACGCTAACAACAGCTATCAGGCGCTGAACCGCATCTTGAGCTTTTACCCGGTCGAAGTGCGCGCCACCATGCTGGGCGACTTGTCCTCGGCGCTCAAAGCCGTCGTTTCGCAGCGCTTGGTGCGCACCGCCAGCGGCGATCGCGTGCCGGCAGTGGAAGTCATGCTCAACACCAAGCTGATTTCTGAGCTGATTGAAAAGAGCGACTTTTCTGGCGTGCGCGAGGCGATGGAAAAATCCATGGCCGAAGGCTCGCAAACCTTTGAAGAAGATTTGGCCCGCCTGATTTTGGCCAACCGCATCGACCGCAAAGAAGGCTTGGCCTACGCCGACTCGCCGACCAACCTGATGTGGCGCTTGCAAAACGATTTTTCGCTGGCCTCCAACACCGCCAAAGCCAACCAAGCGGCGCAAAACGACAAACCCGAGGACGAAGAGCCTTCATTCACTGAAATCGTGCTCGACGTCAAGTCGGGCGCTTGATTTTCTGCATCTTCTGCCTCTTCTGCTCTTTCTGTTTTTTTCTGATGTCCCGTACCCTGACCCTGGCCCAACAGCTCATCTCTCGCCCCTCCGTGACCCCCGACGACGCTGGCTGCCTGGCGTGGCTGACAGAGCATCTGCACAGCTTGGGCTTTGCCTGCGAGTCCATGGACAGCGGCCCAGCGGCCCAGCGCGTCAGCAATTTATGGGCAAAATGGCCTGTAGCCCAATCACAGCAAGCGCTTGTAGCTATCAAAACTATAGTATTTGCTGGCCACACGGATGTGGTTCCGACCGGCCCGCTGGCGCAGTGGCGCAGCCCACCATTCACGCCAACGCTGCGCGAGGGCAAGTTGTACGGGCGCGGCGCCAGCGACATGAAAACCTCCATCGCCGCGTTTGTCGTTGCCGTCGAAGAGTTTTTGGCCGCCACGCCGCAGCCGCTGCTGAACATTGCCTTTTTGCTCACCAGCGACGAAGAAGGCCCGTCCATCGACGGCACCAAGGTGGTGATTGAACGGCTCAAAGCGCGCGGCGAGCAGTTGGACTATTGCATCGTTGGCGAGCCCACCGCCGTCAAACGCACCGGCGACATGATTAAAAATGGCCGGCGCGGCACACTCAGCGGCAAGCTGACGGTGCGCGGCATCCAAGGCCACATTGCCTACCCGCAGCTGGCCCGCAACCCCATCCACGAAGCCGTGCCTGCTTTGGCCGAGCTGGCCAGCACCGAGTGGGACAAGGGCAATGCGTTTTTTCAGCCGACCAGCTGGCAGATGAGCAACATCCACGGCGGCACTGGCGCCAGCAATGTGATTCCGGGCGAAGTCGCCATCGACTTTAATTTTCGCTTCAGCACCGAGTCCAGCGCCGAGGGCCTCAAGCAGCGTGTCCACGCTTTGCTTGACCGCCATGGCTTGGAGTACGCCTTGCAGTGGACGCTGGGCGGCAAACCGTTTTTGACTACGCCGGGCGAGCTGGTCGCCGCCGTGCAGCAAGCCATTGCCGCCGAGACCGGCCTCACCACTGAGCTATCGACCACCGGCGGCACCAGCGATGGCCGCTTTATTGCCACCCTGTGCCCGCAGGTGATTGAGTGCGGCCCGCCCAATGCCAGCATCCACCAAATTGACGAGCACATCGCCGTTGCCGACATCGAACCGCTGAAAAACATCTACCGCCGCACCCTAGAAAACCTGCACGCGCAAGCGCTGGCAGCACAGGCATGAGCACTCCACCACACCCCTTTCCGCACTCTGCGCCAACCCTGCAAGGCGACACCGTTGGCAGCCTCATCGCTTCGGGCACCGAACTGCTGCAAGCCGCTGGCATCTCCTTTGGCCACGGCACCACCAATGCCTTTGACGAGGCCGCTTGGCTGGTGCTGTGGCGCTTGGGCTTGCCCTTGGACGCCCCTTTGGGCGACGACATCGATTCAGTACAAAATCAGGCTGTAACGCCCGCAGGACGTGCGCTAGTAGCTACACTTTTTGAAGAACGCATCAGCACCCGCAAACCCGCCGCCTACCTGACGCGCGAAGCCTGGTTGCAAGGGGTGTCGTTTTATGTCGATGAGCGCAGCATCGTGCCGCGCAGCCTGATTGCCGAGCTGATCGTCCAAGGTGGCTTTGATGACTGGCTGGGCGAGCACACGCAGCAGGTGCTGGACTTGTGTACCGGCAACGCCAGCTTGGCAGTGCTGTCGGCCATGGCCTGGCCCGAGGTACACGTCACCGGCGCTGATATTTGCCCCGACGCGCTGGCCGTGGCGCGCATCAACGTCGATCGCCATCGCCTGCAACAGCGCATCACCTTGGTGCAAAGCGACGGCTTGGCCAAGCTGCCCGGCCCGTGGGATTTGATTATTTGCAACCCACCCTACGTCAACGCCAGCAGCATGGCCGCCCTGCCGCCCGAATACCGCGCCGAGCCAGTGCTGGCGCTGGCCGGCGGCAGCGACGGCATGGACTTCATTGCCCAGCTGCTACAGCAGGCACCGGCCTGCATGAGCGAGCACGCGGTGCTGGTGCTGGAAATTGGCAACGAGCGCAGCTTTTTTGAAGCCCGCTTTGCGCAATTGCCGGTGTTTTGGTTAGACACCAGCGCCGGCGAAGACCAAGTGCTGTTGATTACCCGCGAGGCTCTCAGCGGCTTTCTTTCGTCTTGATTTTTCTCTTTTTGCGTACACACACCCGTGTGTACTTTAAGTTCCCATGATCACTCTCAAAAACGTCGTCTTGCGCCGCAGCGCCAAGGTGTTGCTCAACAGCGTCAACGCCACCATCAACCCCGGAGAAAACGTCGGTCTGATTGGGCGCAATGGCGCTGGCAAATCCAGCCTGTTTGCGCTGTTCAACGGCACGCTGCACGAAGACGGCGGCAGCTTCAACATTCCCACCCAGTGGCGCATGGCGCAGGTTGCGCAAAATATGCCCGAAACCGACGAGCCCGCCACCGATTTTGTCGTCGCCGGTGACACCCGGCTGGTAGAACTGGAAGCCGCCTTGGCCCAAGCCGAGGCCGACGATGACGGCATGGCCATTGCCCACGCCTACACCGACTTGGCCGATGCCGGCTCGCACGACGCTGTGCCGCGCGCACAAGCGCTGATTTTGGGCTTGGGCTTTAAGGTGTCAGAGCTGGACAAGCCGGTCAACAGCTTCTCGGGCGGTTGGCGCATGCGCTTGCAATTGGCGCGCGCGCTGATGGCACCGTCCGACTTGCTGCTGCTGGACGAGCCGACCAACCACTTGGACTTGGACGCGCTGGTGTGGCTGGAGGCGTGGCTCAAGCGCTACACCGGCACGATGATTGTCATCAGCCATGACCGCGAATTTTTGGACGCCATCACCAACGTCACGCTGCACATCGACAACGCCCAGCTGACGCGCTACGGCGGCAACTACAGCAAGTTTGAAGAATTGCGCGCCCAGCAGTTGGAACTGCAAGGCGCCAGTTTTGCCAAGCAGCAGGACAAAATTGCCCACCTGCAAAAGTTCATTGACCGCTTCAAGGCCAAGGCCAGCAAGGCCAAGCAGGCGCAAAGCCGGGTCAAGGCGATTGAGCGCATGGAAAAAATAGCCCCGGTGCTGGCCGACGCCGACTTCACCTTTGAATTTAAAGAGCCGGCCAACTTGCCCAATCCCATGCTGGCCATCAGCGAGGCCTCCTTTGGCTACGTGGCCGAGGATGGCACCAGCAAAACCATTCTGCAAAACGTCAGCCGCAGCGTGCTGGCGGGCCAGCGCATTGGCATTTTGGGTGCCAACGGCCAAGGTAAATCGACGCTGGTCAAAACCATTGCCCGCACCATGAACGCGCTGGCGGGCACCGTCACCGAGGGCAAGGGCCTGTCGATTGGCTACTTTGCCCAGCAAGAGCTGGACGTGCTGCGCCCGCACGAAAACCCGCTGGAGCACATGGCGCGCCTTGCCCGCGAGTTGGGCCCCAGCAGCCGCGAACCCAGCCGCGAGCAAGATTTGCGCAGCTACTTGGGCACCTTCAACTTCAGCGGCGACATGGTCAAGCAAAGCGTTGGCAGCATGAGCGGCGGCGAAAAAGCCCGCTTGGTGCTGGCCATGATTGTTTGGCAACGTCCCAACCTGCTGCTGCTGGACGAGCCCACCAACCACCTCGACTTGGCCACGCGCGAGGCGCTGTCAATGGCGCTGAACGATTTTGAAGGCACTGTCATGCTGGTCAGCCACGACCGTGCGCTGCTGCGCGCCGTCTGCGATGAGTTTTGGATGGTCGGACGCGGCGCGGTTGGCCCGTTTGATGGCGACTTGGACGATTACCAGGTCTATTTGCTCGACGAGGCCAAACGCCAGCGCGAGTTGGCCAAGACCGAAGCTGCGGCAGAAAATCTGGCCGCCAAGAATGCGGCAGCGGTACCCACCGTAACGGCTGCGCGTGCTTCTGCCACGCCTATTGCTCCTGTTTCAATAGCTGTTAGCGCAGCACCCATAAGCGCTACAGGCCAAAATGACCAAAAAAAATCCAATGATGGCCGTGAGCAGCGTAAACAAGACGCCGCCTTGCGCCAGCAGCAGCTAGAGCGCGTGCGCCCGCTCAAGCGCGAGCTAGAGCAAATCGACAAGCGCTTGGCGGCCTTGGGCAGCGAAGGCGCCGCTTTGCAAGAGCGCCTGACGCAAGCGGCTGTCACCCCTGCCGACATTGCCGATGCGGGCCGGCGCCTCAAAGCCATTGGCGACGAGACGGCCAGCCTAGAAGAGCGCTGGCTGGAGCTGTCGGGAGAAATAGAAGCTGCCGCAGAAGTCGCCGCCTAAGTGATTGCTTGGCTGGGGGTAGTTTGCGCAAGTATTTGTTTTTTTATGCTGGGGCTGTCAACGCAAAGGAAATGGGCCACGTTGTAGTTTCATCACCGGAACTTATGCAAATGACCACCATGACTACCACCACCCTCCTGACAGTTTGGCCCGAAGACGAACGTGATCGCAAGCGCGCTCCCGCCCGCTGCTGATTCACTGGCAAATCACACCGCTCGTGCCAGAGCGTTATTTTCTGGCCACCCCCACTAAAAACCCGCCGTTGCGGGTTTTTTGCTGGGCGCAGCTTTATAAGCGTTTTATCAGGGCGGGCATAAAAAAACCGCCTAAAAATAGGCGGTTTTTTGAAGGCTAAAGCAGCGCGCCGCTTTAGCTCATGTGCAAGCCGCCGTTGACAGCAAACTCAGCACCCGTAGCGTAGCCGCCTTCTTCCGACGCCAGCCAAGCAATGATCGAAGCGATCTCGCTGGGCTCGCCCAAGCGCTTGACGGGGACGGTGGCCACAATTTTCTCCAGCACGTCGGGGCGAATGGCCTTGACCATTTCGGTGCCGACATAGCCGGGGCTGACGGTATTGACCGTGACGCCCTTGGTTGCCATCTCTTGTGCCAATGCCATCGAGAAACCGTGCATACCGGCCTTGGCGGCCGAGTAGTTGGTTTGGCCCGCTTGGCCCTTGGCACCGTTGACCGACGAGATGTTGATGATGCGGCCCCAGCCCTTTTCGACCATGTCTGCCACCACTTGCTTGGTGACGTTGAACATGCTGTTGAGGTTGGTTTCGATCACGCCATCCCAGTCTTCGCGTGTCATTTTCAGGAACATACGGTCGCGGGTAATACCGGCGTTGTTGACCAGCACGTCAATGCTGCCGTGTTCGGCTTTGGCTTTGCTGAAAGCGTCGACGGTGGAGTCCCAATCGCCGACGTTGCCCACGGAGGCGTAGAAGGTGTAACCCAGCACGGCTTGCTCGGCAATCCACTTGGCGTGGTCGCGTGTGGGGCCGCAACCGGCCACCACGGTAAAGCCTTCTTTGTGCAGGCGCTGGCAAATGGCGGTTCCGATGCCGCCCATGCCACCAGTGACGTATGCTACTTTTTTACTCATTCAATTGCTCCTTGTTAGTTCTCGGTGACAGACTCCACTCTAACCAGAAAATCCCCCACTGGC
>JAGNSH010000004.1:17827-30536 GCA_017988165.1 Giesbergeria sp.
GCTGGCAAATGGCGGTTCCGATGCCGCCCATGCCACCAGTGACGTATGCTACTTTTTTACTCATTCAATTGCTCCTTGTTAGTTCTCGGTGACAGACTCCACTCTAACCAGAAAATCCCCCACTGGCTAGGTGGCGTTTTATCCGTGTTAACGCTCCAGCGCCATGGCAACGCCCATGCCACCACCGATGCACAGCGCGGCCAAGCCTTTTTTGGCACCTTGGCGCTGCATTTGGTGCAGCAATGTGACCAAAATGCGGCAGCCAGACGCGCCAATCGGGTGACCGATAGCGATAGCGCCGCCGTTGACGTTGACCTTGGCGGGGTCAATCGCCAGCTCTTGGTTGACGGCGCAGGCTTGCGCGGCAAAGGCTTCGTTCAGCTCGAACAGGTCGATGTCGTTGGCGCTCCAACCAGCGCGCTGCAAGGCGCGGCGTGTGGCCGACACCGGGCCCATGCCCATGATGGCCGGGTCAAGACCGGTGGTGGCAAACGAGGCAATGCGTGCCAATGGCGTCAAGCCCAGAGCCGCCGCTTTTTTGGCGCTCATTACCACCACAGCGGCAGCGCCGTCGTTCAGGCCTGAGGCATTGCCCGCCGTCACGCTGCCAGCTTTGTCAAACGCGGGGCGCAGACCGGCCAAAACGTCAGCGGTGCTCTTGCGGTTGAGGTATTCGTCGACATTGAAGACAACCGGGTCGCCCTTGCGCTGGGGAATGCTGACACCGACGATTTCGTCGGCAAAGCGGCCCGCGTCTTGCGCGGCAGCGGCTTTTTGCTGGCTGCCAAACGCCAAAGCGTCTTGCATTTCGCGGGTGATGCCGTATTGCTTGGCGACGTTTTCAGCCGTAATGCCCATGTGGTACTGGTTGTAGACGTCCCACAGACCGTCCACGATCATGGTGTCCTGCATTTTCCAGTCGCCCATGCGCTGGCCGTCGCGCGAGCCGTTGAGCACGTGCGGGCTGGCGCTCATGTTCTCTTGGCCGCCGGCGACGACGATTTCGTTGTCGCCCGTCATGATCGACTGCGCAGCGAGCATGACCGACTTCAGGCCCGAGCCGCACACCGCGTTGATGGTCAATGCTGGCGTTTCTTTGGCAATACCGGCTTTGATCAAGGTTTGGCGCGCTGGGTTTTGGCCCAAACCGGCGGTCAGTACCTGGCCCATGATGACTTCGCTGACCTGATCAGCGGGCACGCCAGCGCGGGCCAAAGCCTCGCGCACCACCGTGCTGCCCAAATCGGTGGCCGCCACTTTGGCCAATGCGCCACCAAACTTGCCCACTGCAGTGCGGGCGGCGGAAACGATAACGATGTCTTCCATAGTGCAAATCCTGAGAGAGAGAAAGGGAGAAAAAAAGAGAGAAAGGGAGGAAAAAAATAGGTCAGGCTTTTTGCTTGACGTAGCGGCCAGGCGCCGGCTCGATGGCTTTGAACTTAGCGCCTTTACCGTAGGTTTTTGGCGCGGCTATCAATTTGCCGCTGCGCTGTTGCAGCCACGCCGCCCAATCGGTCCACCAGCTACCGGCGTGCTCTTGGGCACCGGCCAGCCAATCGTCAAGCGACTCGGGCAGCTTGCCGTCTTCGCGTATCCAGTGGCTGCGTTTGTTTTTGGCCGGTGGATTGATAACGCCAGCAATGTGGCCCGAGGCGCCCATGACGAAGCGTTTTTCGCCCGGCAGCACCTGCGTGGTGGCGTAGGCAGAGTTGATTGGCACGATATGGTCTTCGCGCGAGCCGTAGATGTAAGACGGCAGCGTGACCAAATTGAGGTCAATGCTTTCGCCGCACACGGTGATCTTGCCGGGTTTGACCAGGTTGTTTTCTAGGTACATATTGCGCAGGTACCAAGCGTAAAACGGCCCAGGCAAGTTGGTGCTGTCGCTGTTCCAGTAGAGCAGGTCAAACGGTGGCGGCGTTTCGCCCTTGAGGTAGTTGCCCACCACGTAGTTCCAGACCAAGTCGTTGGGGCGCAAAAAGCTGAAGGTCGAGGCCAAGTCTTGGCCCTTCATCATGCCGCCCTTGCCCATTTCCATCTCACGGTACTTGACCGAGGTTTCATCGATAAACAGGTCAAGAATGCCGGTATCGGTGAAGTCGATCAGGGTGGTGAGAAAGGTGGCGCTGGCGACTGGCTCGCGCCCGCGCGCGGCCAGCACGGCCAAGGCGTTGCTCAAGATGGTGCCGCCGACGCAAAAGCCCAAAGCGTTGATTTGCTCGGCGCCCGAGATTTGCTGCACTACGCTGATGGCTTCAATCGCGCCGTCTTCAACGTAGTCGTCCCACGTGGTTTGCGCCATCGACATATCGGGATTGCGCCAGCTAATGACAAAGGTGCGTTGGCCTTGGCTGACGGCATAGCGCACCAGCGAGTTTTCAGGCTGCAAGTCGAGGATGTAGAACTTGTTGATGCACGGTGGAATAAACAAGAACGGGCGCTCGTGTACTTTGGCCGTCAGCGGCTTGTATTCGATCAGTTGGAACAGATCGTTTTCAAACACCACCGCGCCTTCGGTCGTTGCCACGTTGTGGCCGACTTCAAAGTGGCTCTCGTCGGTCATCGACACATGGCCTTGCTTGATGTCTTTGAGCAAGTTTTGCATTCCCTTGGCAATGCTTTCGCCCTTGGTTTCAATCGCTTTTTTCTGGGCTTCGGCGTTGAAGGCCAAAAAATTACTTGGCGCCATGGCCGCAACCCATTGCTCGACGCCAAAACGGATGCGGGCGCGGGTTTTGGTGTCGGCTTCGACCGCATCGGCCAAGCCCATCAGGGTGCGCGCGTTGAGCAAATAGCTTGCCGCCGAGAAGGCCGAGACCGGGTTAGTGGCCCAGCTATCGCCACTAAAGCGCTTGTCGCCATCCACCTTGGGGGGGCCTTGCATCCCTTGCATCCACAATTCGCGCGCTTGCTCCATGTATTGCTGCTGCAAAGCTTGGATTTTGTCGGGTGCAAATTTCACTTGCGGCTTGGCCACCTCGGACGAAGTGCCAATGCCCTGGAATGATTCCAGCGCCCGTGACCAGCTATCGCCGAAAATTTGATGAAATTGCTGGGCGTTGTCAGCCCAACCAGAATCAGAACTCATGCTGCCTCCTGAGATAACGGAAAATCAGCCCGGTGTTGATTTTCTCCGGGCTTTGCTAGTCAAAACACATGGTAACGCCTTCACCCTTCAGATTTCCTTACTTGGGCATTTTGCGATGTATTTGGTTGTTATAGCTTGGCTTTACGTCGTTCTCATTGCCGCAGTGGCCGAAGCCACCAGCAGCATCGGCACGGTACTGGGTGCGGTAATTACTTTTGTGTTGTATGGGCTGCTGCCTTTGTCTATCGTGGTGTTTATTTTGGGTACACCCGGGCGTAAACGCGCTCTATATGCCAAAGCCATGGCCGAGCGCGCTGCTTTGGCCGATGCCCAGCCGCCAGAGGCGCCAGATATATCAACCGCGCCAGATGCAGACGGCAAAGCGCCCGCTGGCGCCCAAAGCGGCGTTGTCGCGGCGGTGCGAAAAAAAGCGTGACGCATTGCTGGCCGTACACCAACCAGCGCTGCCGTCATTGCCATAGATGTGCGTGATGCCCAAGGCGTGCAAGCGCTGGCGGGCCAGCCCAGCCAAATCGGCCAGATATTTGCCCGCCCCGTGCGGCACAAAATGCACCGCCGCCGCGCTGTCGTGAGCGCAAAAAGCCGCGCGTACCTCGGCACCGACTTCAAAAGCCTGCGGGCCAATGCACGGGCCCAGCCAGACCAAAGTGTCTGCCGCTGCGCTGGACGCGGCGCCATCAATAAATGCTTCTTTTTTGATAGCTACAAGCGCTTGCTGCGTAAGGGCTAGAGCCTCAAAACGCTTAAAAACCGCCTCTAACACGCCTGCGCTGCCTTGAACGTCACCCTCGCCGGCCAAACCGCGCCAGCCGGCATGGGCTGCAGCCACTACGCTGCCTTGGCGGTTGGTCAGCAAAACCGGCAGACAGTCGGCCACCATGATGGTGCAGGCCGTGCGCGCGGCGCTGGTGAGACAGGCGTCAAAGCAAAAATTGGCAGAAAAATTGCTGGATAAAGCACCGAGCCCTTCTTGCCCTTCTTGCCCTTCTTGCCCTTCCTGCAACTCCAGCACCTGCGTGCCATGCACTTGCTGCAAAAACACCGGCTGCGCGCCGGGGGTAATGCGGTGCAGTGCAGCTTGCAATATCTGCCGATTGGCCGTAACCGCTGCGGGTGCATCGCCGACGTGATCGCCCAAATTCAAACTATCAAACGGCGCAGCGCTGACACCGCCGGCGCGGCTGGTACACAGGGCATGGATATGCGCCGGGGCGGGCCAATCCGGGCGCAGCCAGTCGGTGTGCGCGCCGCCAGCAGGGCAAGAGGGGAGATTCATGGCGGCAGTGTACGGCGCAGCTATCAGGCGTGGCACACTGCCCATTCGCTAAAAGCCAACCTGAAAGACCTGTGCATGAGCTACGTATTTCCTCCCCCTGCAGTCGCCAGCGTCCCGGTGCTGGGATCGGCTGAACGCTTTGCCGTACACCGCATTTACTGTGTTGGGCGCAACTATGCCGAGCACGCCAAAGAAATGGGCTTTACCGGCCGCGAGCCACCATTTTTCTTTATGAAACCGGCGGATGCGGTGCTGGCAGTCAACGCTGGCGACACGGGCACCCTGCCCTATCCCAGCCTGACCGCCAACCTGCACCACGAAATTGAGCTGGTGGTGGCTATTGGCAAAGGCGGCAAAAACATTGCGGTAGCCGATGCCTTAGAGCACGTCTACGGCTACGCCATTGGCCTGGACATGACGCGGCGCGACTTGCAAAACGATATGAAAAAACAAGGCCGCCCGTGGTGCATTGGCAAAGGCTTTGACGACAGCGCGCCGATTGGCCCCATCACCCCGGCGGCGCAGGCCGGTGATATGGCGCATATGGCGCAAGCGGCCATCTGGCTGCAAGTCAACGGCCAAGATCGCCAGCGCAGCCGCCTTGACCAACTGATTTGGAGCGTGGCCGAAACCATCGCCCACCTGTCCAACGCTTGGGCGCTGCAGCCGGGCGATTTGATTTACACCGGCACCCCCGAAGGCGTCGGCCCAGTGTTGGCGGGCGATGTGTTGGAAGCGGGCATCGACGGCCTAGCAAGCCTGCGTTTGCGCGTGGCCTGAGCCGTTAATTTACTTCTTTTTTGATAGCTACAAGCGCTTGCTACATAAGCGCTAGAGGCCGATTTGATATAAAAATATCGCCATGACTTATCGCAGCCCTACCCAGTATTGCCGCCACTGCGGCAACGCCGTCGAACACCGCGTGCCTGACGATGGCGATACCCGCGTGCGCGCCGTATGCCCGGCGTGCCAGACCATCCACTACGACAACCCGCTCAATGTGGTGGGCACGATTCCCGTGCTGGCCGATGGCCGGGTGTTGCTGTGCAAACGCAATATTGAGCCGCAATTGGGCAAATGGACGCTGCCCGCCGGTTTTATGGAGCTGCATGAAACCACCTCCCAAGGCGCGGCGCGCGAAACTGATGAAGAAGCCGGTGCCCAATTTGACATTGGCCCGTTGTTTAGCCTGCTCAATGTTCCTCGGGTTGGCCAAGTGCATATGTATTACCGGGCAACGCTGCTCAGTGATCAGTTCGACCCCGGTTTTGAGACCATGGAGGCGCGCTTATTTAACGAAAAAGACATTCCTTGGGATGAGCTGGCGTTTCGCACGGTCAAAGAAACGCTGATGCACTACTTTGCCGATCGCCAGCGCGGGCATTTCGATTTTCATTTGATCGATTTGGAATAGCCGCACCCTGCTTGCTGTTTAACGGATGTTTATGGGGCGTTATTTTTGAAAATAGTCGCTATATAAAAATGTAAGTTACATTCAAATTGTGAAATAGAACAGCCAAAAACAAAAAGCTGCTGCGCCGAATAACTTCGGCGCAGCAGCTTTTTTATGGGTGCCGGTGCCGGCGGGCGTTTATTCGCCGACCATTTCGCGCACTTGTTGCAGCGCGGCGGGGTCTTCCATCGTCGTCAAGTCGCCGGTGTCGCGGCGCTCGGCGACGGCTTGCAAGGCGCGGCGCAGCAGTTTGCCGCTGCGGGTTTTGGGCAGCGCGTTGACAAAATACACGCGCGAAGGACGGGCCACGGCGCCGAGCTGGTTATCGACCTGTTTCATGACTTCGGCTTCTAAGCGATCGCGCTCGGCGGGGTCGTTCAGCAGCGAGGCGTCGCGGGCCACGGCAAACGCCATCGCCACTTGGCCCTTGAGCGCATCGGCCACACCGACCACGGCGACTTCCGCCACGTTCGGGTGCGAGGAGATGCTTTCTTCAATTTCGCGTGTGCCCAAGCGGTGGCCGGCGACGTTGATCACGTCGTCGGTGCGGCCCAAGATGAAGTAGTAGCCGTCGGCGTTGCGAATGCCCCAGTCAAAGGTGCTGTAAATCTGGCGCGACGGGATGCTGCTCCAGTAGGTGCTGACAAAGCGCTCATCGTCGCGCCACACGGTTTGCAAGCAACCGGGCGGCAGTGGGCCTTCGATGGCGACCACGCCTTTTTGGTTCGGCTCGGTCAGTTCTTCGCCGGTGACTTCGTCAATCAGCTTGACGTTGTAGCCATACATGGCTTTACCGGGGCTGCCAAAGCGGGTGGTTTGCTGCTCGACACCGTTGGCCAGCGTCAAGATGGGCCAGCCGGTTTCGGTCTGCCAGTAGTTGTCGATGATCGGCACTTGCAGCGCGTCGCTGATCCACTGCGCTGTCGGCTCGTCCAGCGGCTCACCGGCCAGCCACAGCGCTTTGAGGCTGGAGACGTCGTACTTTTTCAGCCACGATGGGTCTTGCTTTTTCAGCACGCGCACTGCCGTCGGCGCCGAGAACATATGCGTGACTTTGTATTTTTCGACAATGCTCCACCACACGCCGGCGTCGGGGCGCACGGGCAGGCCCTCGTACATGATGGTGGTCATGCCGCCAATCAGCGGGCCATAAATGATGTAGCTGTGGCCGACCACCCAACCAATGTCGCTGGTGGTAAAGAAGGTGTCGCCCGGCTTGGCAGCAAAAATATGCTTCAGGCTAGCAGCCAGTGCCACGGTGTAGCCACCGGTGTCGCGCTGCACGCCTTTGGGCTTGCCGGTGGTGCCGCTGGTGTAGAGGGTGTAGCTGGGGTGGGTGGACTCGACCCACTCGCACGGCACCACGGTGTTCAGGTGCTGCTCGCGCAGGGCGCTCCAGACGTGGTCGCGCCCTTCGACCAAATTGAGCGGCGCCAAGCCCCGGTCGGTCAGCAGCACGGCAGCGGGCTTGTGCTTGGACAGGCGAATCGCCTCGTCCAGCAGCGGTTTGTAAGGCACGGGTTTGCCGCCGCGCGAACCGGCGTCGGCGCTGACGATGACGACGGGCTCGGCGTCTTCAATGCGCGAGGCCAGCGAGCCCGAAGCAAAACCACCAAACACCACCGAGTGCAGCGCACCAATGCGGGCGCAGGCCAGCATGGCAAAAGCGGCCTCGGCAATCATCGGCATATAAATCAATACCCGATCGCCCTTTTTGACGCCCAGCGCCAGCAAGGATGCAGCCATGCGCTGCACCTCGGCGTGCAGCTCGGTAAAGCTGTAGGTGCGTTCGGTATTGGTTTCGGTCGAAATGGCGACCAAGGCGGCTTGATTGGCGCGGTCTTTCAGGTGGCGGTCGATGGCGTTGTGGCACAAATTGGTGGTGCCACCGACAAACCAACGCGCAAACGGCGGGTTGTTGTAGTCGCAAATTTGCTCGGGCTGCGTCTGCCAGTCGATCAGCTTGGCCTGTTCGGCCCAAAAGGTATCGCGCTGGTCGATGGACTGGCGGTAAAAATCTGCGTAGCTTGTCATCCTCGGGCTCCTTGAGCAAATTCTGAATTCATAATTATTGAGACTTGCGCTTGCTGGAAACTGACTCGGGACACAAATATTTGCTTCTTTATTAAGAGCTATAAGCGCCCGCTAAACGGTCGTTTGCGGGCTTTTTTACCTTTATTTGACTAAGGCCAACATCTCTTTAAACGATGGATGCTCACAACTGCGCAGCCATTCAAAGGCGACCATTTCGGTCGTCACCAGCTCAGCACCGGCACCGGCCAAGCGGTCAAAGGCGGCGTCGCGGTTGCGCTCGGTGCGCGAGCTGCAAGCGTCGGTGACCACCCAGACATCAAATTCGTCTTCGATCAAATCGAGCGCGGTTTGCATCAAGCAGACGTGCGCCTCGCAGCCAGCAATGACGATCATGCTGCGCTCTACGTCGGGCGCGGCGGGCTTTTGCAGGTGCTTGGGCAGGCTGCGCGCGTTGCCGCTGGGGGCGCCTTGGGGTTTGGCGGGTGGGCGCAGCCATTCGCCCAAACCTTCTTCGGTGGCGCTGAAATGCATTTTGGACAGCGTGCGATCGCACAGCGCCCGCAAAGCGGCGTCATTGGGCCCTAGGCGCGACGGGTTTTGCTCGGTGCCAATTACCGGCACCTGCATCAGCCGGGCCAATTGGGCCAAACGCATGGCGTTGGCCAAGGCGGCCGCGCCCTCAAAAATAACCGGCATCAGGCGTGTCTGGTAGTCCACCAGCACAAGTTGAGATTCAGCAGCGTCAAGCAGCATGGCGTAGTCCAGGTTGAAAAATGAAATGTAAAAAACCGCCTTGATTGTCGCCAAGTCGAAAACGCCGTCCTTTTCTCGGCTTCAAAACAGTGCCGATCCTAGGATCGCTGCGCTGGGTAGGGTTTTTTTCAGTTTTACCGTGTTACCCTCGCGCCCCATGTCTCAATGGATTTGTATCTTTTTGCTGGCGTTTGCCGGCGCAGCCCATGCAGCCCCCGTCGATGGCTCCAGCGATCTCAGCAATCGTTGGCAAGACACCAACGAGGCGCTCTATCGATGGATCAGTCCCACTGCAACCCTTGATCGCTGGATATCGAGCAAAAGCGCGGCCAAAAACACGGCCAGTTCGCACGTCATGGACCGCATCGATGCCGTGCGCCACGACGTTGCTGACAAAACCGCTGATTTGGTCGCCACCGCCATGGATTTGCTTGGCGCGCCCTACCGCCGAGGCGGCACCAGCGCCGACACCGGCTTTGACTGCAGCGGTTTTGTGCGCAGCATTTACAGCCAAACCATTGGCCTGATGCTGCCGCGCAGCGCCAAACAACAAGCCGCCGCAACGCAAACCATTGACAAAAAAGAACTTCAACCCGGTGACTTGGTGTTTTTCAACACCATGCGGCGCACCTTCAGCCATGTCGGCATCTACATTGGCGATGGCAAATTTGTCCACTCGCCGCGCAGCGGCCAAACCGTGCGGGTAGAAAGTATGCAAACCTCGTACTGGAAAAAGCGCTTTGACGGCGCCCGCCGCGTGGTGGTTGACTACTCGCTGGCCACTGTCACGCAATAAAAAGGCGGTTCACAGCGGCGCCGCCCGATAGACCAGCACCTTAAGCGCCCGCTGCGGCGCGACATCGGCAAAGGCGGGCGGATTGGCCACCCGTTCCACAAAAGCCAGCTGCGGCGCCAGTTCGCGCATTTGGTCTTGCAAAAAATCCATCCCCAGCTCAGGCGCATTCAGGCACAACAGCGCGTGACCATCGGGTGCCAACAAGTCCGGCAGACGGCGCATCAGACGGGCGTAATCTTTGGTAGCCACAAAGCTGCCTTTTTGGTAGCTGGGCGGGTCAACAATGACCAATTCATACGGCCCGCTGCGGTTGATTTTTCCCCAAGTGCTAAAAATATCGTGCGCCAAAAAGCTGGCCCCGGTGCCTAGGCCATTGAGCTGATGGTTGTACTGGCCAATGGCGATAGCACCGCGCGACATATCCACATTCACCACTTGGCGCGCGCCGGCCTGCAACGCCACCACCGAAAACGCGCAGGTGTAGGCAAATAAATTCAGCACCTTGATGCCGCGCCCACCGGCACCCGCCGTGGCGTGGGCGGCGACGTACTCGCGCACCCAGCGGCGGCCCTGCGCCATATCTAAAAACAGGCCGTGGTTTTGGCCCTTGTCGATATGCACGCGAAACTGCGTGCCCTGCTCAGTGACGGTATGCGGGTCGGGCACGCTGCCGGCCATCAGGCGCGTGTCGGCGCCGCCCGCATGGCGGTGCTGAAACACCCAATTGAGCGGCGCGCCCTCGGGCGCAATCTGCCGCCAGCGCTGCTCTAGCGCTGCGCCGATGGCGGCCAAGGCGCCGTCCTCGACCGGGGCAAAACTGGTCAGCAGCCACACCGGCGGATAGGCATCCAGCGCCCACTGCTCACAGCCCGGATACAGGCCACCGCGCCCATGAAAAATGCGCTGGGCATCGGCGGGCAAAGACAGGGCAGCAATAGCGTCAAGCAAGGCTTGCATGGTGGGGTGTATCTCCAAAATGGTAGTGGGGGCTTCAAGGCATTTTGGCCTCAAACGCTTACTGCGTCTGCGCCAGCAGCTATTGTTTTTGATATCCGTGGCCGCTGCAACACATTCCATTCGCTGCTACTATCCGCGCAGCACAGAAATGTAAATTAGGGTAAATACCGTGAGCACACAACAGATAACCGTTCGGCAAAGCCTGTACCTGGGCTTTGGCGCCATGATTGTGGTGATGCTAGGCGTCACCTTGGCAGCCATTATCAAAGTGCAGGCCATCGAGTCGGCACTGAAGATGATCAGCGAGCAGCACGCCGTGGTGCAGCGCCACGCCATCAACTTCCGTGGCTCGGCCCACGACCGGGCTATTGCCATCCGCGACATGGTGCTGGCCGAGTCCAGCGCCGATCGGCAAAAAGAAGCCGCCGCCATCAGCGCCTTGGCGGCGTTTTATGCCCAATCTGCCGAGCCGCTCAAGCAACTGGTCGAAAGTTCGGCTGACGCCGCCGCGCTCAGAGAACTCAACGCCGGTATACAGACGATTGAGGCGCAAGCGGTGCAAACCACCAGCGCCATCATGGCGCAGCTCGAAGCCGGTGACACCGCCGGCGCCAAAGAGCAGCTGTGGAGCAAAGCCAAGCCGCAATATGTGCAGTGGCTAGCTGCCATCAACCGCCTGATTGACCACGAAGAAGTGCGTATTCAGGCACAAAACAAAACCGCGCTGGACGGCGCCAAAGGCTTTTTGGCGGTGATGCTGGTTGCCCTGTGCATTGCCTTGGTGATGGCGCTGGCCTTGGCCTGGAGCATTTCGCGCAACGTGGTGCGCCGCCTCGGCGCTGAACCGGCCGAGCTGGGCGCCGTGGCCGAGCGCGTGGCGCAAGGCGACTTGAGCCCCGTGCCCAACGCCGCCCAAGCGCCCGAAGGCAGCGTGCTGGCCTCGCTGGTCACCATGCAGCGCAGCCTGAGCCAATTGGTCAGCCGGGTGCGCGAGGCCTCTAACGCCATCGCCAGCGGTGCCGAAGAAATTGCCAACGGCAACAACGACCTGTCGCACCGCACCGAGCAGCAAGCGTCCAGCCTGCAAGACACCAGCGCCTCGATGGCCGAAATGAACAGCACCGTGCAGCACAACGCCGAAACCGCACGCCAAGCCAACGACGTCGCCAGCTCGGCCAGCGCCGCCGCGCACAAAGGCGGCCAGGTGGTGGGCCAGGTGGTCACGACCATGCAAGACATCACCGCCAGCTCGCACAAAATTGCCGACATCATTGGCGTGATCGATGGCATTGCCTTTCAGACCAACATCTTGGCACTCAACGCAGCCGTCGAAGCCGCCCGCGCCGGTGAGCAAGGGCGCGGCTTTGCCGTGGTGGCGGCTGAAGTGCGCAGCTTGGCGCAGCGCAGCGCCGCCGCAGCCAAAGAAATCAAAGACCTGATCGGCACCAGCGTCGACAAGGTGGAAGCCGGTTCGCGCTTGGTGGGCGACGCCGGCACCACGATGGAAGACATCGTCACGCAGGCGCAGCGCGTCTCGGACCTGATCAGCGAGATCAGCGCCGCCACGCTGGAGCAAACCCGGGGCATTGGCAACGTCAGCCAAGCCGTGATCCAGTTGGACCAAAGCACCCAGCAAAACGCCGCCTTGGTCGAAGAAAGCGCCGCCGCTGCCGCCACGCTCAAGCAGCAAACCCACTTGCTGATCGATGCGGTCAGCAGCTTCAAACTCAGTGAATAGGGGAGGCGCTGGCAACCCACGCCAGCAAAGGCCGCAGCCTATTTCTTGGCGCTGTCGTGCGGCGCAGGCGCAGGCGGCTCCCCAGCCTCGCCCCATTGATCCCAATCCGGGCCAAACAGCTCTGACGGGTGCGGCGTGCGGTCTGAGCCGTTGCCGCAGCGCATATCTTTCGCCGGGCAATACAAGTCGCAGCCCCAACACACCCGCTCGGGGTGCAGGGGCGCGATGGGGAACTTCTTGGTGGCCATGGCCTGCGCTTTGTTGGTGTGCTGCTTTGCTTGCGCTCTGCTTGGGCGTTACTTGGGCGTTACTTGGGCGTTACTTGCGCGCGGGCGGCAAGTCGGTGCAACTGCCGTGCGCCACTTCGGCGGCCATGCCGATGCTCTCGCCCAGCGTCGGGTGCGGGTGGATGGTTTTGCCGATATCCACCGCATCCGCGCCCATTTCAATCGCCAAGGCAATCTCGCCAATCATGTCGCCGGCGTGGGTGCCGACGATGCCGCCGCCCAAAATCTTGCCGTGGCCGTGCGCTTCCGGGCTGTCGTCAAACAGCAGCTTGGTGACGCCCTCGTCGCGCCCGTTGGCAATCGCGC
>JAGNSH010000201.1 GCA_017988165.1 Giesbergeria sp.
AAAATCCTTCCAGCCACTCGCTCGACTCGGGGTCGTCGCACAGCTCGGCACGCGGACCCAAGATGCGCATGGCGGTCTCGTGCATCTCCAAGTCCAGCTCGGACCAGAAAATCTTGTTGGTGCTGGCTTCGGCGCCAATGCGCGCGCCGTGTTGCACGCGGCTGACCGTGTGGTACGAGGCCAAGTTGTAGGCCTCCGCGCCCATCCACGCCCGCACTACGGCTTCGCGGATCGACGGGTCGCGGTCGGCGCTGGCTTGGTGTTTGCGGTACAGCTCCAGCAGGCGCTGCGCCGTGCGCTGGTAGCGCGCTGGCGAGCGCAGCAGCAAGCCGCGCTCAAAGCCAGCCGTCGCCATCGCCACGTTCCAGCCTTGGCCTTCTTCGCCGAGCAGGTTGTCGGCGGGGATGCGCACATCGTCAAAAAATACTTCGGCAAAGGCTTGCTTGCCGTTCAGCGCTTGAATCGGGCGGATGGTGATGCCGGGCGTGTCCAGCGGCACCATCATGTAGCTCAGGCCGTGGTGGCGGCTGGAGTTGGGGTCGCTGCGAAACAGGCCAAACAGCCAGTTGGCAAACAGCGCACGCGTTGACCAGGTTTTTTGGCCCGTGAGTACATAGTAGTCGCCGTCGCGCGTGGCACGGCTGCTGATGGCGGCCATGTCAGAGCCCGCATTCGGCTCGCTCCAGCCCTGCGCCCACATGTCGTCGCAGCGCGCCATGCGCGGCAAAAACCTGGCTTTTTGCTCAGGCGTGCCAAATTCCATCAGCGTCGGGCCTAGCAGCAAGATGCCGTTTTGGTTGACGCGAAACGGTGCGTTGGCGGCGGCGTACTCTTCTTCAAAAATCAGCCAGTCAATCAGGTCGCAGCCGCGCCCGCCCAAATCTTTCGGCCAAGTGACGCTGCTCCAGCCGCCTTCGGCCAGCGTGGCCTCCCAGCGGCGGTGCTGCTCAAAGCCTTCGCGGGTGTCGTAGCTGGCAAATTTTTCGGTGGGCACATGGGCGCGCAGCCAGTCGCGCACTTCCAGCCGAAAGGCCTGTTGCGCGGGGGTGTAATTCAAGTCCATCGGTGTGTCCTCGTGCTCTCAGGTTCAGAACTTGGCGTCGCGTTTTTCAACAAAAGCTGCGCGGGTTTCGCTGGAATCGGGGCTCATGTAGGCCTGCAAGGTAAAGCCCTGCTCCCAGCGGTACTTGTCCTCTAAATTGCCGTCTTCGATGCCGGTCAGGGCTTCTTTGGCGATGCGGATCATGGCCGGGCTTTTGGCGGCAATCTTGCCGGCAATTTCCAGCGCTGTGTCGCGCAACTGGTCACGCGGCACCACGCGCTCGATAGCGCCCAAACGCAGCGCCTCGGGCGCGCCAATCATGTCGCCGGTAAAGAACAAGTAGCGGGTTTTTTGCACGCCAAACATGCGCTGCAAGTGCGCCGCGCCGCCCATCGCACCGCGATCGACTTCGGGCAAGCCAAAGGTGGCGTCATCCGCCGCAATCACGATGTCAGCCGCGCCGCAAATGCCAATGCCGCCGCCCAGCACAAAGCCTTGCACCGCAGCAATCACTGGCACTTTATTCAGGTGGACGGCTTTGAAGGTGGCGTAGTTGCCGGCGTTGACTTCCAAAATCAGCTTGTCGTTTTGCGCCAGCTCTTTGATATCGACGCCGGCGCAAAAGCCACGGCCTTCGGCGCGCACGACGATGACGCGCACCTCGGGGCGCTCGCCCAAGCCGTGGATTTCAGCGGCCAAGCCATTCCAGCCGGCGGCGTTCAGCGCGTTGACCGGAGGGCGGTTGAGTACGACCTCAGCCACGCCGTTGTCATGCACCAGAGAAGTAAATTGTTGTGTCATGGTTTGCAGTTCTAGTCTTAAAAGAAGGTCTAGTGGATCTGGCACAAGGCTCAGGCGGCGAGGAAAGCGGGAGAAGCCGAGGAAGCAGTCAAAGCGTTCAGCGCAGCGCGGCGCTCGCAGGCTTGGGCGACGATGCCCGAAATCACCTGCTCGCACGAGTCCAACCGGCCAATCAGCGCGGCGACTTGGCCGGCGGACATCACGCCCTCGGCGGGGTTGCCGTCCACCATCGAGCGCTGCAGCAGCATCGGCGCATTGGCCGCCATCACCGTTTGTGCGGCGCTGCCGGCGTCGTCGCGCAGGCCTTTCCACAGCACGCCGAGTGCGTGGCTGCTGGTCATGCCGGTTTGCGACTTCCATTGCAGCGCCAAGCTGACCGCCATGCGCAGGCGCTTGAACGGCGAGGCTTTTTCCAGCATTGCCAGATATTCGTTGGGAATCATGCGCTGGGGCATGCCATCGACCAGGTACGAGATTTGGATTTTTTCAGCGTCGCGCGTCGCCAAATAGCGCTGCAGCGTCACGTCGGGCACGCCCGAGTCGCTGGTCATCAAAAAGCGCGTGCCCATTGCAATGCCTTGCGCGCCAAAGGCCAGCGCCGACAGCAGGCCGCGCCCATCGTAAAAACCACCGGCAGCGACGACGGGCACCTGCACCGCATCGACCACCTGCGGCAGCAGCACCGTGGTGGGCACCGAGCCGGTGTGACCGCCGCCTTCACCGCCTTGGATAGTGATGGCGTTGGCACCCATCTCAATCGCTTTTTGCGCGTGTTTGAGGGCGCCGACGGTGGGCATGCAAACGATGCCAGCGTCGCGCAGGCGGCCAATTACCTTCTTGTCCGGCCCCCGGCCATAGCTGACGGCGCGCAGCTTGTGCTTGACCGCCAAGTCCAACAACTGCTGGGCGTTGGGCTGGAACATGTGAAAGTTCAGGCCAAACGGCTTGTCGTCGGTCAGCTTTTTGACGCGCAGAATTTCGGCTTCGACTTGGTCGGCAGCAATGGTGGCACCAGCCAAAAAGCCAAAGCCGCCGGCGTTGGTGGTTGCCGCTACCAGCGACGAGCCAGCCACCCAACCCATAGCGGTTTGCACCACTGGGTAACGGCAGCCGAGCAGGTCGCACAGCGGGGTGCGCAAATCATTGCGAGGTGTGGTGGCGGTGCTCATGCGCTGTCCTTTTTGTTGGCTTGCACCATCGATTTGGCATCGTGCCCACCCAAGTGGCCCGCGCCCAGCACTTGGCTGTGGGCGTGGGCAAAGTGGTGGTAGCCAAAGGCCATGTCCATCGTCGAGCGCAGGCCTTGCAGCTCTTCGACGCGGTTAATCACGGTCTTGGTCAGCGCCAAGCCCAGGCGCGGCTGCTTGGCAATCCGGGCGGCGATGTCGTAGGTCTGCGCCTCCAACTCATCGCGTGGCACCACGCGGTTGACCATGCCCATCATGTAGGCGCGGTCGGCTTTCATGCGCTCGCCGAGGAACAGAAATTCTTTGGCGATGCGCGGATTCAATTCGTGGACATGGGCGAAATACTCCACCCCCGGAATGCCCATGCGCACCACCGGGTCCTGAAAAAAAGCGTCGTCGCTGGCGACGATCACATCGCAAATCCACGCCAGCATCAGACCGCCGGCAATGCAGGCGCCCTGCACCATCGCAATGGTCGGCTTGGGAATGTCGTGCCAGCGGCGGCACATGCCGAGGTACACCTCTTGCTCGCGGGCAAACAGCTGCTCAGAGCCGGGCTTGTTGGTGTGGTCCCACCACAGGCTCTCGCGCTCGAACGGCTTGTTGATATCACGACCCGGCGTGCCAATATCGTGGCCCGCACTGAAGTGCTTGCCCGCGCCGCGCA
>JAGNSH010000050.1 GCA_017988165.1 Giesbergeria sp.
GCCGACGGCTTGTTGGTAAGCGCGCTCGGCAATCGCAATGCCTTGCACACCAACGGCGTAGCGCGCGGCGTTCATCATGATGAACATATATTCCAGGCCGCGATTTTCTTCGCCGACCAAGTAGCCGACAGCACCGCCGTGGTCGCCAAATTGCAGCACCGCTGTAGGGCTGGCCTTGATGCCCAGCTTGTGTTCGATGCTGACGCAGTGCGCGTCGTTGCGCTCGCCCAGCGTGCCATCGGCGTTGACCAAAAACTTGGGCACGACAAACAGGCTGATGCCTTTGACGCCTTCGGGCGCACCCGCCACGCGGGCCAGCACCAGATGGACGATGTTCTCGGCCATGTCGTGCTCACCGTAGGTGATGAAAATTTTGGTGCCAAACACTTTGTAGCTACCGTCAGCCTGCGGGTCGGCCTTGGTGCGCACGGCGGCCAAGTCCGAGCCGGCTTGCGGCTCGGTCAGGTTCATGGTGCCGGTCCACTGGCCGGACACCAGTTTTTCGAGGTAGATGGCTTTCAGCGCGTCGCTGCCAGCGGTCAGCAGTGCTTCGATGGCGCCGTCGGTCAGCAGCGGGCACAGGGCAAAGCTCAGGTTGGCGCTGTTGCACATTTCAATGCAGGCGGCGCCAATGGTTTTGGGCAGGCCTTGGCCGCCAAAGTCGCCCGGGTGTTGCAGGCCTTGCCAGCCGCCTTCGGCGTATTGGGCAAAAGCATCTTTGAAACCGGGCGTGGTGGTGACCACACCAGCTTTGAAGCTGGACGGGTTTTGGTCGCCTTCCCAGTTCAGCGGCGCCACCACGCCCTCGTTGAACTTGGCGCACTCCTCCAGCACCGCTTGGGCGGTATCGAGGCCCGCGTCCTCAAAACCGGGCAGTTGTGCAACCTGCTCGATGCCGGCCAGATGCTCGATGGCAAACAGCATATCTTTCACGGGGGCGGTGTAGCTCATGAACTTCTCCAAGAAAAAATAAGAATGCAGATACAAAAAAGGCACCGCAAGCGATGCCTTTTGCAAAGCGCGGTGGTTTACAGCGCTTGAACCAACTCTGGCACAGCAGCAAACAAGTCTGCCTCCAGCCCGTAGTCAGCGACGCTGAAAATTGGCGCTTCGGGGTCTTTGTTGATGGCCACGATGACTTTAGAGTCCTTCATGCCAGCCAAGTGCTGGATAGCGCCCGAGATGCCGCAGGCAATGTACAGCTGGGGCGCAACAATTTTGCCGGTCTGGCCCACTTGCAGGTCGTTGGGCGCGTAGCCCGCATCGACCGCAGCGCGGCTGGCTCCAATGGCGGCGCCCAGCTTGTCGGCCAGCGGCGTCATGACAGCGTCAAACTGCTCTTTGCTGCCCAGCGCGCGGCCACCGGAGACGATGACTTTGGCGGCGGTCAGTTCGGGGCGGTCGTTCTTGGTCACCTCGCGGCCAACAAAGCTGCTGCGCTCTGCATCGGCCACAGCTGCTACGCTTTCAATAGCTGCTGGCGCTTGACCAGCAAGGGCTGCAGCATCAAAACCCGTCGAACGCACCGTAATCACCTTGACTGCGTCGGCGCTTTGCACGGTAGCAATGGCGTTGCCGGCGTAGATCGGGCGCTCAAAGGTGTCGGCGCTGATGACTTTGCTGATTTCGCTGATTTGCGCGACATCGAGCTTGGCCGCCACACGCGGGGCGACGTTCTTGCCCGCAGCCGTGGCGGCAAACAGAATGTGGCTGTAGCTGGGTGCCAGTGCCAGCACTTGGGCAGCAACATTTTCAGCCAGGCCATCGGCCAAGGCAGCAGCATCAGCGTGCAGGACTTTGGCAACTCCGGCAATGTGTGCAGCAGCCGCTGCGGCGGCGCCTGCGTTGTGGCCAGCCACCAGCACGTGGACATCGCCACCACAAGCCAAGGCAGCGGTGACGGTATTGAGCGTGGCACCCTTGAGGGTGGCGTTGTCGTGTTCGGCAATAACCAGAACTGTCATTTTTTGATGCTCCTTAGATGACTTTGGCGACGTTCTTGAGTTTGTCCACCAGCATGGCCACGTCGGCCACCTTGATGCCAGCGCCGCGCTGGGGCGGCTCGGACACTTTGAGGGTTTTCAGGCGCGGCGCCACGTCCACACCCAAATCTTCGGGGGTGAAGGTATCGAGCGGCTTTTTCTTGGCCTTCATGATGTTGGGCAGCGTGACGTAGCGCGGCTCGTTCAGGCGCAAGTCGGTGGTGACCACGGCGGGCATCGACAGCGAGACGGTTTCGCTACCACCGTCGACTTCGCGCGTCACGTTGACTTTGTCGCCCACCACTTCAACCTTGCTGGCAAAAGTGCCTTGGGGCAGGTCGGCCAAAGCAGCCAGCATTTGGCCGGTTTGGTTGGCGTCGTCGTCAATGGCTTGCTTGCCCAAGATGATGAGGCCAGGTTGCTCTTTGTCGACCAGCGCCTTCAACAGCTTGGCCACGGCCAGCGGCTGCAGCTCGGCATCGGTCTGCACCAAGATGGCGCGGTCAGCGCCGATAGCCATGGCGGTGCGCAGAGTTTCTTGGCACTTGGCGTCGCCGCAAGAGACGGCGATCACTTCCGTGACCACGCCTTTTTCCTTCAGGCGCACCGCTTCTTCGACGGCGATTTCGTCAAAGGGGTTCATGCTCATCTTGACATTGGCGATGTCCATACCCGTGCCGTCCGACTTCACTCGAACTTTCACGTTGTAGTCCACCACACGCTTGACCGGGACCAAAACCTTCATTGCTGCGGCTCCTTGAGTTAATTGAATTGACGTTTACGTAAACTGGAACATTCTATGCCGGGCAGCCTATCTTCACGACAACCGGGCACCGACAGAAAATCCATTTTCAAAAAAGAACGGTCGTGCTTTTTTTGATTATAAGCCGACTTTAGCCAGCATGGCCAGCATTGTCGGTGGGCTGGGGCGGCGCTGTCATTGGTAGATGTACCACGCGCTGCGGATAAGGAATGTCAATGCCGTGCGCGCGCAGCGCCTGCAAGATGGCGACGTTGATTTGCGAACGCAGGCCCAGCGCGCCGTTTTCTGGGTCGGCTATCCAAAAGCCCAGCGTGAACTCCAGCCCGTCAGCGCCAAACGCCGACAGTGCCGCGCCCGGCGCTGGCTCGCGCAGCACGCGCGGGGCGGCCAGCGCAGCCTCTTGCAACAAGCGCATCACCAAATCCACATCGCTGTCGTAGCCGACGCTGACCACGCTCGACAGCCACACCCGCGTATCGGCCAGCGACAAGTTCTCGACGCGGCTGGTAATCAGCATCTCGTTGGGCACGATGGATTCGCGTCCGCTGGTCGATTGGATCAGCGTGTAGCGCCCATTGATGGCGGTGATGCGCCCTTCAAAACTGTCGACGCGCACGTTATCGCCAATGCGAATGCTGCGCTCGGCCAAGATAACAAAGCCGCTGACGTAATTGGCCGCCAGCTTTTGCAGCCCCAAGCCAATGCCCACGCCGACGGCGCCGCCCAGCACCGACAGCGCCGTCAGGTCAATGCCCACGGCCGACAGCGCAACAATCAGGCCAATAAAAACCAGCAGCGCACGCACCGTATTGCTCAGTGCCTTGCGCAGCGATAACGCGCTACCGGTGGCCGAGCGCAGCAGCCACGACTCCAGCACCGACGAGATCCACAGCGCCGCCAGCAACACCACGCAAGCCAACAAGGCTCCGTCCAGCAGCGTGCGCAGCGACATCCGCGCGCCGCCAATCTTCCAAGAAATTTCGTCAAACTCCTGTAGCACCAGCGGCAGCACGCCGACGATCCACAGCGCCGTGGCGCCCCACACCAGCCACGACAGCGAGCGCTCAATGGCGCGCGCCATGTCGGTATCAGGAAACGCCGCTTGCAGCACCTTGGCAGTGACGCGAATCAGCAACAGCGACAGCAGCACCGGCAGCAGCAGTTTGAACACTGCCAACGGCGCCCACGGCTGTAGCACAGCGCGCGCCACCAAGGCCAGCCCCAACAACAGCAGCGGAAACAGCGCGCCATCAAACACTTGGCGGCCCAACAAAATGGAATCTGGCGGAATGCGCGGCACGGCGCGGCGCAAAAGCGCCAGCAGCCCCCAAGACAGCCCGACGCAAGCGGCCAGCGCAGCCATTTCAATCAAACCCGCCGGCTGGCTCAGCGCCGTCAGCGCGTGTGCTAAGTCTTGCAGCATGGGCGCTGGCGACAACTACAGCAGGCCAAGCAGGCCAAGCAGGTCACTGCTTCCAAGAAGGGGGGCGTTTTTCAGCGAACGCTTGCGCGCCCTCTTGGGCGGCGGCGTCCATCATGTTGGTGGCCATGGTCTGGCCGGCCAACTGGTAGGCGGCATCCAGGCCCAACTCGCGCTGCTGGTAGACCAGCGCCTTGCCCATGGCGATGGCCACGCGCGGCTTTTGCAGGATGGACTGCACCAGCTTTTCGACTTCGGCGTCCAGCGCATCGGCCGCCACCACGCGGTTGAGCAGGCCTTGCGCCAGCGCCGTGGGGGCGTCGATAAAGTCGCCGGTCAGCAGCATTTCCATGGCGCGTTTGGCTGGCACATTGCGCACCAAGGGCACGCTGGGTGTGGCGCAAAACAGGCCGTAGTGGATGCCGCTGGTGGCAAAGGTGGCGCAGTCTGCCGCCACCGCCAAATCGCACTGCGCCACCAATTGGCAACCGGCGGCAGTGGCCATGGCGTGGACACGCGCAATCACCGGCACCGGCAGCTTGTGGATGGACAGCATCACGCGGCTGCACTGGGCAAACAACTGTTGGTACCAGGCCAACTCGGGGTGGGCCGCCATGTCTTTGAGGTTGTGCCCAGCGCAAAACGCCTTGCCCGCGCCGGCCAGCACCACCACGCGCACGCTGTCGTCTTGGGCAATGGCGTCCAGCGCTTGTTGCAGCGCAGCCAGCATTTCGCTGCCCAACGCATTGAAGCGGGCACTGTCGTTGAGCGTCAAAGTGACAACACCGCGCGCATCGCGGCGCACGCACAGCGGCGCGTCCTCGGGCGCGGTGCAAGGGTTTGAAGGCAAAGCAGATGCGGTCATCACAAAACCCTTTTACAAATCGGCCAGCACGCGGATGTGCGCTTCGACGCTGCGCGCCAGCGGGCTCATCACGTAACCGCCTTCAAGCAGCGAGACAATGCGGCCCTTGGAGTGGCGCTTGGCAATGTCTTTGAGGCGCTGTGTCATCCAGGCAAAGTCTTGCTCAGTCAGGCCCAACTGGCCCATGTCGTCTTCGCGGTGGCCGTCAAAACCGGCGCTGATAAAAATCATCTCGGGCTTGAATTCTTCTAGGCGCGGAATCCACGTCATCTCGATTATTTCGCGGATTTCCATGCCCTTTGTGTAAGCTGGAATCGGCACGTTCAACATATTGGCGGCCGGATTTTGGTCGCCGCAAAACGGGTAGAACGGGTGCTGGAAGATGCCAATCATCAGCGCACGCATATCGCCGGCCAAAATGTTTTCGGTGCCATTACCGTGGTGCACGTCAAAGTCCACCACGGCCACTCGCTGCAAGTGGTAGCGCTCTAGCGCGTATTTGGCAGCGATGGCGATGTTGTTGAAAAAGCAAAAGCCCTGTGCCTGATTGCGGGTGGCGTGGTGGCCCGGTGGGCGCACGGCACAAAAGGCGTTTTCGATTTCGCCGGCCATCACCGCATCGGTGGCGGCCATGCCAGCACCGGCCGAGCGCAGCGCGGCGTTCCATGTGTGGACGTTGATGGAGGTGTCGGGGTCGATTTGCGAGAACTCGGGGCCACCGGCCAGCACGTCTTCGGCCAGCAGCTCAGAGTAGCCGCGCATCACGGCCACGTGCATACGGTCGTGTGCCAGCTCTAAATCGGCGGCGGCAGCTTGGGGAGCGTCGTAGCGCTCCAAGGCATCAAAAACGCCGCTGACTAGCAGCCGGTCTTCAATCGCGTCCAAGCGCTCGGGGCATTCGGGGTGTCCCGGGCCCATTTCGTGTTTCCAGCAGTCGCGGTGGGTGAAATAACCAGTTTTGCTCACTCTCATGCCCCCATTTGTAGTTTTCGGATAACGTCACGCTATGCAAGCACAGCACACAATAAACTCTCTTTTGAAACAGCTTAACACGGTGATAGTGGGCAAAAACGCTCGCGTACAAGACTGTGTGGCCTGTCTTTTGGCCGGCGGCCATTTACTGATTGAAGATGTGCCCGGCGTGGGCAAAACCACGCTGGCGCACGCCTTATCACACACCTTTGGACTGCAATTTGCCCGGGTGCAATTTACCGCCGATTTAATGCCCAGTGACCTGATTGGCCTGTCGGTCTACGAGCGCGGCAAAGAAGCCTTTGTCTTTCACCCCGGCCCGGTGTTTGCACAGGTGCTGCTGGCCGACGAAATCAACCGCGCCAGCCCCAAAACCCAAAGCGCGCTGCTCGAAGCCATGGAAGAAAAACAAGTCACCGTCGAGGGCGAAACCCGCGCCCTGCCGCAGCCGTTTTTTGTCATTGCCACGCAAAACCCGCACGATCAAATCGGCACCTATCCGCTGCCCGAGTCGCAGCTCGATCGCTTTTTGATGCGCATCTCGCTGGGCTACCCCGACCGCGCCGCCGAGCGCCTGCTGCTGGCCGGGGGCGATCGGCGCGACATGGCCGCCACCTTGCCAGCCCTGCTGGCCGAGGGCGAACTGGCGGCGCTGCAACAACAGGTGCTGGCCGTGCACGCCGCCGACCCGCTGCTGAACTACGTGCAAGACCTGATTGCCGCCACGCGATCGGGCCAGTGGTTTGTGCAAGGCTTGTCGCCGCGCGCCGGCATTGCGCTGGTGCGCGCCGCCAAAGCGCAGGCGCTGATTTGCGGGCGCGACTATGTCGCCCCCGACGACGTGCAGGCCATCTTGGCGCAGACCATTGCCCACCGCTTGGTGCCCGTGGGCAGCGCCGGGCGCGGCGCGGTGGCGCAGGTGCAAGCCATGGTGGACGCGGTGCCCCTGCCTTGACCGTGCCCAGCCCCATCCACCCGCGCCTGCACCCGCGCCTGCACCAGCGCCTGCACCAGCGCCTGCACCAGCGCTTTACTGACTGGTGGCAGTCGCGCCTGCCCCGCCTCGATAGCCTGCAACTGACCCAGCGCAACGTCTACATCCTGCCCACCGGCGCTGGCTGGATGCTGGCGCTGACGCTGTTGGTGCTGCTGGTGGCGTCGATCAACTTTCAGCTCAATTTGGGCTATTTGCTGACCTTTTTGCTCGCTGGCAGCGCCGTAGTCGGAATGCACATCAGCCACGCCACGCTGCGCGGTATGCAGCTGCACCTCAAACCGCCCGAGCCGCAGTTTTTAGGCCACAGCAGCTTGCTCGAAGTGCAACTGAGCAGCCGGCGCAGCAGCGCCCGCTGTGGCATTGGCGTGGCGGTACACGCCAGCGGCCAGTGGGCGTTTACCGACGTGCCCGCGCAAGGCAGCGCCAGCGTGCAAGTGGCCTTTACCGCGCCGCACCGAGGCTGGCACCCGGCGCCGCTGCTGACGGCAGAGACGCGCTTTCCGCTGGGCACCTTTCGCGTCTGGGCGCTGTGGCGACCGGCGGCGCAGGTGCTGATTTACCCCCGCCCTGAATACCCGGCGCCGCCCTTGCCGCCGGGCGAGGCCAGCACGGGCGCCACCGCCAGCAGCGCCAGCCAAGGCAGTGGCGACTTTGACGGCGTGCGCGCCTACCGCCGGGGCGACCCGCTCAAGCTGGTGGTCTGGAAAAAAGCCGCGCAGGCTTTTGCAAGGGGCAGCGACAACTTGGTCAGCCGCGATGCCGAACATTTGCAGCGCAGCCAGCTGTGGCTTGCACCCGAGCGCACCGGCCTGCAAGAGCCCGAAGCGCGCCTGTCGCGCCTGACGGCATGGGTGCTCGAAGCCGAGCGCCTCGGGCTGGACTACGGCCTGCGCCTGCCCGGCCAAGAGATTGCGCCCGACCACGGCCCAGCGCAGCGCCAGCGCTGCTTGCAGGCCTTGGCGCTGGCCTGAGCACTGAATACAGTGCTTAGCGTAAAAATATAGCCAAATCGGCCTCTAGCCCTTTATTTGTATGCGCTATTAGCTCTTTATTTAATAGCAAAAAAGTTAGTGATTTGACCTATGCGCCTGCCCCAAACGCTCACTGCCCTGCCCCGCGAGGCCCGCGACACGCTGTTTATGCTGCTGGTGATTGCCTGGGTGATTGCCCCGCAAAGCGCCCATTTGCCGCTGTGGGCCAGCGCTTTTGCTGCGGCGTTGCTGCTGTGGCGCGGGGCGCTGGCGTGGCGCGGCCAGCCGCTGCCGCGCCCTTGGGTGGCAGCGCTGTTGCTGGCGCTGGCGCTGGCCGCCACTTGGGCCAGCTACCGCACCATCATTGGCCGCGACCCGGGTGTCACGCTGATTGTGATTTTGCTGGGGCTAAAAACGCTGGAAATGCGCGCCCGGCGCGACGCCATGGTGATTTTCTTTTTGGGCTTTTTTACGCTGCTGAGTAACTTTTTCTTCTCGCAATCGCTGGCCGTGGCGGCGGCCATGCTGGTCGGCTTGCTGGGACTGCTGACGGCGCTCGTCAACGCCCACCTGCCGGTCGGGCGCCCGCCGCTGGCGCAGTCGCTGCGCATGGCGACGCGCATGGCGCTGTTGGGCGCGCCCATCATGCTGGTGCTGTTCATGCTGTTTCCGCGCATGGCGCCGCTGTGGGGAATGCCCAACGACGAGCGCATAGGGCGCAGCGGCCTGTCGGGCAGCATGGAAGTGGGCAACATTGCCGCGCTGGCGCTGGACGACAGCGTCGCCCTGCGCGTGCTGTTTGATACCCCCGGCAACGCAGCGCCGCCGCAGTCGCAGCTGTACTTTCGTGGCCCGGTGCTGGGGCAGTTTGACGGGCGCAGCTGGCGCAGCACCTCGATGCAAAACGGCCCAGCCTGGGTAGCCAGCTCGACGGCTGCGGCCAACTTGCAGGTGCAGGGCGAGCCGCTGCGCTACGCCGTCACGCTAGAGCCGCACCGGCGCCCGTGGCTGCTGGTGCTAGACGCCGCACCCGAGCGCCCCGAGATCAGCGGCACCGCCGCTGGCAGCGCCTTTATGGGCAGCGACTTGCAGTGGTTTGCCACCCGAGCCATCACCGAAGTGACGCGCTACCGCGCCACCAGCTACCCGCAGTTTCGCCACGGCCCGCTGGGCCACGTCGACAACGCGCGCGGCACCGACCCGCTGGTTTTTCTGACCTACTTGCCGGACCAATCCAACCCGCGCACCGCGCTGCTGGCGCAGCAACTGCTGGCCGAGCCCGCCGTGCAAGCCGGCGGCACGCCAGCGCTGATCGAGGCGGCTTTGCAGCGCTTGCGCACCGGCGGCTACACCTACACGCTGGAGCCGGGCCTCTATGGAGAGCACAGCGCCGATGAGTTTTGGTTTGATAAAAAGGCCGGTTTTTGCGAACACATCGCCTCGGCCTTTGCCGTGCTGATGCGCGCTGCAAAGGTGCCGGCACGCATCGTCACCGGCTACCAAGGCGGCGAGCGCAATGATGTCGATGGCTACTGGACGGTGCGCCAAAGCGACGCCCACGCCTGGACCGAAGTGTGGCTAGAAGGGCGCGGCTGGGTGCGCGTCGATCCGACCGGCGCCGTCTCGCCCGGGCGCGTTGGCCAGTTTCAGCGCTTGCTGGCGCCGCGCAGCCTGTTTAGCAACGCCATGGGCGCCGTCATCAGCCCCGGCATGAGCCAGCAACTGCGCGCCGTGTGGGAAGCGGCCAACAACCGCTGGAACCAGTGGGTGCTGAACTACACGCAAACGCGCCAGCTGGACTTGCTCAAGTCCATCGGCTTTGAGACGCCCAGCTGGCAAGACCTGGCGCGCTTGCTGGCCGGCGTGGTCGGCGCGGTGGCGCTGGCCGGCGCGGCTTGGGCGCTGTGGGAGCGGCGCCAGCACGACCCGTGGCTGCGCCTGCTGGCCAGCACGCGCCAGCGCCTGGCCCGCGCCGGGCTGGCCCTGCCCGACAGCACACCACCACGGCGCATGGCGCAGTTGGCGCAAGCGCACTTTGGCGCCAGTGCCGATCCGCTGGCGCAGTGGCTGGTGCAACTAGAGCAAAAGCGCTATGGCGCCAGCGCCGCCGCAGCGCCAGCACAACTGCGCCGCTTGCAGCGCCAAGCGCGCCAGCTGCCTTGGCCGATAGCCCCGAGCGCCTGACAGCTTGCGTCCACCGGTGAAAATACCCGCTATGACTTTGACACCGCCCTTTTTTCGCCGCGCCGCATCCACTCTATTTTTTATAGCTATCAGCGCAGTATGCACGGGCGTTACAGCCGAAAATCACCCTAAAAGCACCGCGACCAAAAAACCCAGCCCAGCGACCGCGCCGCGCCCCAAGGCCGTGCAAGGCACCAGCGCCTACGCCGATCGCGCCGATGCACTGCAATTTGCCGAAGATGTGGCCGCGCGCCGAGACCTTGACCCCACTTGGGTGCGCGAGACCCTCAGCCAAGCGCGCTTTTTGCCCAAGGTGCCGGCGCTGATGCTGCCGCCCAGCCGCATCAGCGCCAAAAACTGGCGCGCCTACCGCAGCCGCTTTATCGAGCCGATCCGCATCCGCGCCGGGGTGCGCTTTTGGCAACAGCACAGCGCGGCGCTGGCGCGTGCCGAGCGCCAATACGGCGTGCCGGCAGAAATCATCGTTGGCATCTTGGGGGTGGAGACCATTTACGGCCAGAACATGGGCAACTTTCGCGTCATCGACGCGCTGGCCACGCTGTCGTTTGACTTTCCGTCGGCACACCCGCGCGCGCTAGAGCGGCGCGAGTTTTTTCGGCGCGAGCTAGAGCAATTTCTCAGCCTGATGCAGCGCCAGCGCAGCGACCCGTTTGAGCCGCTGGGCAGCTACGCCGGCGCCATGGGCTTGCCGCAGTTCATGCCATCGAGCTCGGCCAGTTACGCGGTGGACTTTGACGGCGACAACCACATCAACCTGTTTTCCAGCCCGCAAGACGCCATTGGCTCGGTCGCCAACTACTTTATTGCGCACGGCTGGAAAACCGGCATGGCGCCGATTTACCCGGTCGAATTTGACCCAGCGCGCCTAGACATGGCCACGCTGATGGCGCCCGACATTCGCCC
>JAGNSH010000202.1 GCA_017988165.1 Giesbergeria sp.
CGCTGATTGGCGCGCTGATAGGCCTGCCGATGGCCGCGCTGATGCTGTGGCTGATGGGCGCCGCTGGCAGCCTGTGGTGGCTGTGGGCGTGGGCGGTGTGGATGGGTTTTAACCTGCTGCTGATGGTGGTGTACCCGACGTTTATTGCGCCGCTGTTCAACAAATTTCAGCCACTGCAAGACGAATCGCTCACAACCCGCGTCACTGCCTTGATGCAGCGCTGCGGTTTTGCCGCCAAAGGCTTGTTTGTCATGGACGGCAGTCGGCGCAGTGCGCACGCCAACGCCTATTTCACCGGCTTTGGCGCGGCCAAGCGGGTGGTGTTTTACGACACGCTGCTGCGCCAGCTCTCGCCCGGCGAGGTCGAAGCGGTGCTGGCGCACGAGCTGGGCCACTTCAAGCACCGCCACATCGTGCGCCGCATGGTGCTGCTGTTTGCCCTGAGCCTGGCCGGCTTTGCCCTGCTGGGCTGGCTAATGGCGCAAGAATGGTTTTACAGCGGCCTGGGCGTGCGCCCCAGTTTGTCGCTGCTGGTGACCAATCTGCCCGCTTCCATGCCTGCCGAGCCCAACGATGCGCTGGCGTTGGTGCTGTTTTTGCTGGTGGTGCCGGTGTTTACCGTGTTTTTGGGGCCGCTGTTTGCCAGCCTGTCGCGCCGTGACGAATTTCAGGCCGACGCCTACGCCGCCGCACAAGCCGACGGCGCAGACTTGGCCTCGGCGCTACTCAAGCTGTACCAAGACAACGCCGCCACCCTGACGCCCGACCCGGTGTACGTGCAGTTTTATTATTCCCACCCGCCGGCCAACGAGCGCTTGGCGCGCCTGCCAGCCCCCACTTTGCCTGATTTATGACCAAATATGTATCAAAACAGGCTCTAGCCCTTACGCAGCAAGCGCTTCTAGCTATTAAAAAAATAGCAAATTCTGCCTGCCCATCATGAACCAGCGCAGCAGTTTGCAGCCCGGTTTGGTGGTTGCCAGCCACGGTCGCCATTGCATGGTCGAGTCGCCCGACGGCACGCGGCGCATTTGCCACCCGCGTGGCAAAAAAAGCCAATCGGTCGTCGGCGACCAGGTGCTGTGGCAAGCCGCGCCGACGGGCCAAGGCGACGAAGGCACTATCGAAAAAGTGCAAGAACGGCGCAACCTGTTCTACCGCCAAGACGAAATTCGCACCAAGTCGTTTGCCGCCAACTTGGACCAAGTGCTGATTTTGATCGCCGCCGAGCCGGTGTTTTCTGAGAGCCAACTGGCGCGCGCGCTGATTGCCGCCGAAGCGGCGCACATCCAGCCGCTGATTGCGCTGAACAAAACCGACTTGGTCGAGCCCTTTGCCCGCGCTTGGGAGCGTCTGCTGCCCTACCGGCGCATGGCCGACACCAGCGGTCAGCACCACTACGGAGTGCTGGCGCTGTCGCTGACCGCCTCGGGCGAGGTCGATCGCGATTTGCTGATGCAGCACCTGCGCGGCAAAACTACGCTGGTGCTGGGGCCGTCGGGCTCGGGCAAAAGCACCTTGATCAATTTGCTGGTGCCCGGCGCTACGGTGCTGACCGGGGAGATTTCGCAAGCGCTCAACTCGGGCAAGCACACCACCACCAGCACCGCGCTGTATTGGGTCGATGCCGAGCGCACCACGGCCTTGATTGACTCGCCCGGCTTTCAAGAATTTGGCCTACAGCACATTGCCCCGACGCAACTGGCCGGCTGTATGCCCGACATTGCCGCCCACGCCACGGCGTGCAAGTTTTACAACTGCACCCACCTGCACGAGCCCGGCTGCGGCGTGCTGCAAGCGCTAGAGCAAGGCCAAAGCACGCATGGACTGAGCGCCCATCGGCACAAAATTTACCGCGATTTGTTTGCTGAACTGGGGCAGACGCGCTACTGAATCTCCACCCCTGGCTGGGTGGGGAGAGTAAGTAGACCTAGCCCAGCAAGCGCGCCAAGGTCAACAAGGCCAGCAGCAGCATCCACACCACCACCGAGCGCCACACCAGCCCGACCACGCTGCGCAGGTGGCCGATTTCGGGCTCGCGCCCCGGGGTGCTGGCGCTGTCGCCAATATCAGCATCGGCCACAAAACCCTGCTGCGCCAACGCATCGACCCGTGCCTTGAGCGCTTCGCCGCCCAAGCGCACGTTCAGCGCGCCGGCAGTGGCGGCCAGCACCACGCCATCGTTGTCATTGGGAAAGTGCTGCGCATGAAAGCGCCAGCCTTCAATGGCTTCTTCAAAACTGCCCACCATGGCAAAGCACAGCGCCGTCAAGCGCGCCGGCAGCCAGTCGATCACGAGCCACGCCTTGGCAGCGGCCTGTTGCAGCAGCACGCTGGCACGCGGCACTTCGCTGGGCGAGCGCGTCTTCCAGTAGCGCGAGACAAATTCAGCCATGCGGTACAGCACCGCCCCCATCGGCCCTAAGCCCAGCGCGGCCAAGCCCGAATACCACGCCAACACGCCAAACACATGGCGGTGCGAGGCCAGCGCCGAATACTCAATCACATGGCGGACGATTTCGCTGCGCGGCAGCTCGCCGACATCGACCTTTTGCCAATGCGCCAGCAACTCGCGCGCGCGGTCGGCGTCGCCTTCTTCCAGCGCATCGCGCAGGCCAGTGAAATGGTGGCTAAATTGGCGAAAACCCAGCGTCAAATACAGCACCGCCACGTTCCACAGCACGGCAAACGGCCAGCCCACGCCCCACAACAGCAACCAATGCACGCCCAGCGCCAACAACGCCGGCACCAGCGCTGCCGCGCACCAAGCGACCCAAGCGTGGTGGGATTTGCCCGCGTCAAAATTGCGGCTGACTGAAACACACCAAGCGCGCAAGCCGCCATGGATCGGGTTGCTGGCCGCCAGCGGACGCGCTTGCTCGATCAGCAAGGCAAACAAAATGGCAAAGAAACTCATGGGGGGCAATGATAGCGACAGCGCCGGCGCCGGTTTTATGCGCGCATAAAGCGGTAAAAATTGCGCAAGATGCCAGCAGTAGCGCCCCAAATGAAATGATTTCTGGCGCCGTTTTGGTAGGGCATTGAAAACCACTCGCGCCGCACGCCCTGCCACTCGAGCGCATGGCGCTGGTGGTGCGCGGGGTTAAGCAAAAAGGCCAGCGGTACTTCAAAAATCTCAGCCACTTCGTCGGGATTGGGGCGCAGCACGCAATCGGACTGCACCAACGCCACCACCGGCGAAATAATGAACGACGATCCCGTCACGTAAGTGGGCAAGGTGCCCAGCACCTGCACAAAGCGCGCGTCCAACCCGACTTCTTCATGCGCCTCGCGCAAAGCGGTGGCCTCGGGGTTGGGGTCTTGCGGATCGGCGCGGCCGCCCGGAAAAGCCACCTGGCCTGAATGCGTGGACAAATGCGCCGTGCGCTCGGTCAACAACACCATCGGCTGATCGCGCAGCACGATGGGCAGCAGCACCGAAGCGTGGGCCGGCGGGCGCGCCGAAAAGCTTTTCTCGCTCTGTATTTCGGGCTGCCATAGCGGCGGCATGGCAAAGCGTTGGCGCAAGGCGTCGGGCGTTTGCGCCGTGGCCGGCACAGCTGGCAGGTGCGTATCGACCCCCAGCACGGCCATGCTGCGCGGATCAAAGTCGGGCAGCGTAGACCACGGCAGCGGTGCAGAAGGCGGCGTTGAAGAAGCAGGCACAGGAAAAAAACCATAAAAA
>JAGNSH010000051.1 GCA_017988165.1 Giesbergeria sp.
CATGAGCAAACAAATTCGCAATATCGCCATCATCGCCCACGTTGACCACGGCAAAACCACCATGGTCGACCAGCTGCTGCGCCAGTCGGGCACCTTCGCCACCCACGAAAAAGTGGTCGATACCGTGATGGACAACAACGCCATCGAGCGCGAGCGCGGCATCACTATTCTTGCCAAAAACTGCGCCGTCAGCTGGGAAGGCACGCACATCAACATTCTTGACACGCCCGGTCACGCCGACTTTGGCGGTGAAGTTGAACGCGCGTTGTCTATGGTCGACGGCGTGGTGCTGTTGATTGACGCGCAAGAAGGCCCCATGCCCCAAACGCGCTTTGTGACCAAAAAGGCGCTGGCTCTGGGCCTGAAGCCGATTTTGGTGGTCAACAAAGTCGACAAGCCCGGCGCACGCCCCGATTACGTCGTCAACGCAGCGTTCGATTTGTTTGACAAGCTGGGCGCGACCGACGAGCAGTTGGACTTTCCGGTGGTGTACGCCTCGGGCATCAATGGCTGGAGCTCCATGGAAGAGGGCGCCGCTGGCGAGCAGTGGGGCCCAGACATGTCGGCCTTGTTTAACACCATCTTGAGCCACGTGCCTGTGGTCAAGGGCGACCCAGCGGCGCCGCTGCAGTTGCAAATTTCTGCCTTGGACTACTCGACTTTTGTCGGCCGCATTGGCGTGGGCCGCATTACCGCTGGCACCATCCGTCCCAACATGGACGTGCTGGTGATGGAAGGCCCAGACGGCAAGTCCTACAAAGGCCGCATCAACCAAGTGCTGCAATTCCAGGGCATTGACCGCGTGCAAGTGCAAGAAGCTGGCCCCAGCGACATCGTGCTGATCAACGGCATTACTGAGTTGGGCATGGGCGTCACCGTGACCGACTTGCTCAAGCCAGCGCCGCTGCCAATGCTGAAAATTGACGAGCCGACGCTGACCATGAATTTCTGCGTCAACAACAGCCCGCTGGCTGGCCGTGAAGGCAAGTACGTTACCAGCCGCCAGATTTGGGATCGTTTGCAGCGCGAGCTGCGCAGCAACGTCGCGCTGCGCGTCAGTGAAACCAGCGAAGACGGCATTTTTGAAGTCATGGGCCGGGGCGAATTGCACCTGACCATCTTGCTGGAAGAAATGCGCCGCGAAGGCTACGAGCTGGCCGTGTCCAAGCCGCGCGTGGTGTTCCGTGAAATCAACGGCGAAAAGCACGAGCCTATCGAGTTGGTGACCGCCGACATTGAAGAGCAGCACCAAGGCGGCGTAATGCAGGCCTTGGGCGAACGCAAGGGCGAGCTGGTCAACATGGAGCCCGATGGCCGTGGCCGAGTGCGCCTTGAATACCGCATTCCAGCGCGTGGCCTGATTGGCTTTACCAACGAATTCCTAAACCTGACGCGCGGCACCGGCCTCATCTCCAACATCTTTGACAGCTACGAGCCGCACAAAGGTGAGATTGCCAGCCGTAAAAACGGCGTGCTGATTTCGATGGACGACGGTGAAATCTTCACCTACGCGCTGGGCAAGTTGGACGACCGGGGCCGTATGTTCGTCAAGGCCAACGATCCGGTGTATGAAGGCATGATCATCGGCATCCACAGCCGCGATAACGACTTGGTGGTCAACGCCACCCGCACCAAGCAGCTGACCAACTTCCGCGTCACCGGCAAGGAAGACGCCATCAAAGTCACGCCGCCGATTGAAGTCTCGCTGGAATACGGCGTTGAATTTATCGAAGAAGACGAGTTGGTCGAAATCACGCCCAAGTCGATTCGCCTGCGCAAGCGCCACCTGAAAGAAAGCGATCGCAAACGCGCAAGCCGTTGATCGCCGGCGCTGCGGCGCCTTTCAAAGCCACGCGCTGGCCCTGAGTCTGTTGCAAGACCCAAGGCCAGCGCGTTGTGGTTTGTGGTGTATCGGTTATGGAGAATTAAAAACCCGCTGGTGTGCCCTTGTAGCCCAGCGCAGCTGAAATGCTATTGGCGGTCGACTGCAGCTTGGGCAGCCATTCCTCTTCTAGGCGGTCTGCCGGCGCCGAAATAGACAGCCCAGCCACCAGCTTGCCTTGGTCGTCGTAAACGCCCGCGGCAATGCAGCGCACACCCAGCTCCAGCTCTTCGTTATCGCGCGCCACGCCGTATTGGCGCGCTTTGGCCAGCTCGCGCTCCAAGGCCAGCAATTGCGTGATGCTGTTGCGCGTTTGTCCCGGCAGGCCGGTGCGCGTGGCGTAGGTGCGCACGCGCTGCGGGTCGTCAGCCGCCAAGAAAAGCTTGCCAGTAGAAGTCAGGTGCAGCGGCGCGCGTCCACCAATGGCACGCACCACCTGCATTCCCGAGCGCTCGCTGTAGGCGCGCTCGACGTAGATGATTTCGTCGCCTTGGCGCAGGCTCAGGTTGACCGGCTGTTGTATCAATTTATGCAGATCGCGCATTGGCACCAGCGCCGCGTCGCGCACGTTCAAGCGGCCTTTGACCAAGTTACCCAGTTCCAACAGACGCATCCCCAGGCGGTAGCTGCCCGATTCGGGCCGATCAACAAAACGGCCAGTAGCCAAGTCGTTAAGGATGCGGTGGGTGGTGGAGGGGTGTAGACCGGTTTTTTCGCTGATTTCTTTCAACGAAATGGCTTCTTCGCGCGATGCCAGAACATCTATCAGCGCGAACATACGTTCGATGACCTGAACACTGGGCTTGACGGGTATTGCAGGATCGATTTTTTTCATAATGGAAAACTCTGGACACGGGCCGGAGATTTTACCTTGTGAAATTGAGCACAGATCAGCGCGAGGCTGACGACCTGTCGCGGCGGTGCCACTGGTCTTGCGTGCGCAACTCGTGTGGCAAAAACAGCGCCTTGTAATTCATCTTGGGGCTGGCCGCTATCCAATAACCCAAGTACACGTGTGGCAAATCCATATGGCGTGCCTGCTCAATTTGCCACAGCACGTTGTAGGTGCCATAGCTGCAATGGGCCTCGGGCTCGTAAAAAGTGTAGACCGCTGATAAGCCGTCACTGAGCACATCGACCAGCGAGATCATTTTCAGCACGCCTTCGCCGCCCAGCCCGCCGGGCTGGCGAAACTCCACCAAGCGCGAATCGACCCGGCTTTGCAATAAAAACTGCGTGTATTGATCGGTGCTGTCGTGATCCATGCCGCCGCCGGCATGGCGACCGTTTTGGTAGCGCAAATACAGCTGGTAGTGCTCAGGCACAAAAGTAGGGCGCAGCACCCGCGCTTGCAGGTCGCCATGGCGTTTGGCGGCGCGGCGCTGGCTGCGGTCGGGCACAAATTCGTGCGCCAGCACGCGCAGCGGCGTGCAAGCGCTGCAACCATCACAGTAAGGCCGGTAGGTAAACAGCCCGCTGCGCCGAAAGCCTTGCGCTACCAAAGCCGAATACGCCTCATCGCGCACCAAGTGGGCCGGCGTAGCCACTTGCGAGCGGGCTTGTCTATCGGGCAAATAGCTACAGTCATACGCGGCAGTGGCGTAGAACTGCAGCGCTTGCAGCGGCAAATCGTTCAATTGCGTCATGTGGTCAGTGGTGCTGATACTGCTGGTGCTGGCGGCGATAGCAACTCGCTCCACAGCGGCGGCCCAAAGCGCCAGTCGATGGCCGGCTCAGTGTGGGCCCGCTGCAAGTGTTGCAGAAACTGCGTGCGTGCAATCTCCTGCGCGCCCAGGGAGGCCAAATGTGGCGTGTTTTGCTGGCAATCAATCAAGGCTACTCCGGCGCGTCGGCACAGACACACCAAAGCGGCCAAGGCAACTTTGGAGGCATCGGTGGCGTGGGCAAACATCGACTCGCCAAACACCGCGCGCCCGATACCAATGCAATACAAACCGCCGACCAAATGACCATCAACCCAGGTTTCTACGCTGTGCGCGTAGCCAGCGGCATGAAAAGCAGCGTAGGCCGTCAGCATCTCCGGGACGATCCAAGTGCCGTTTTGCTGTTGGCGCACAGTATTGGCGCAGGCGCGCATGACCCGACCAAAGTCATGATCGATGCGGATTTCACAGCGCGGATCGGCGCAAAATTTTTGCAACGTCTTGCGCAATGAGCGGTGCAAACGAAAAGCGCTGGGTTTGAGCACCATGCGCGGATCGGGCGACCACCACAGCACCGGCTGATCGTCGCTAAACCACGGAAAAATCCCTTGACGATAGGCGCACAGCAGATGATCGGCATCGAGCACACCGCCCGCCGCCAGCAGACCGGGTGCAGGGCTGTCCTCGCCCCAAGCGTGCTCGGCGGCAGGAAATGGATCTTGGGGTTGCAGCCAAGGCAGAGAAGCAGACATAGGACAGCGGCTAAAGAGCCATGTGGCGTGAGGGACGGATGCAAAGGGACAAATGGCACTCCAAGAGCTGTTTTGTGGCGATGCCGCCAACGACCACAGGCAGACAATAGCTTCCTAAGAATGTCTAAGACACAAAAAAGCCCCGTAAACACTAGGTTTGCGGGGCTTTTTAGGGGTTTTTATAGAGCTACAAAAAACCTATTTTTGGCGGAAACGGAGAGATTCGAACTCTCGATGAGGCTCTACACCCCATACTCCCTTAGCAGGGGAGCACCTTCGGCCACTCGGTCACGTTTCCAATCCAGCTATTATGCCTCACTTTTTGAGGCTTTTTGGCAGTTGGGCCGCTTTAGGCGACTGGTTGATCCAAGCCGAAGGCAGTGTGCAGTGCGCGCACGGCCAACTCTAGGTATTTTTCGTCGATGACCACCGAGGTTTTGATTTCCGAGGTGGAGATCATTTGGATGTTGATGCCCTCTTCGCTCAACACCCGAAACATCGTGCTGGCCACGCCCACATGGCTGCGCATACCGATGCCGACAATGCTCACTTTGCAGATATTGGGGTCGCCGACCACTTCTTTGGCACCCAGTTCTGGCATGACTTTAGTGCGCAGCAACTCTTTGGCGCGGGCAAAGTCGCTGTGGTTGACGGTGAAGCTGAAGTCGGCTTTGCCTTCTTTGCTGACGTTTTGGATGATCACGTCGACTTCAATATTGGCATCGGCCACGGGGCCCAAAATGCGGTAGGCCATGCCGGGGGTGTCGGGGATACCGAGCACCGAAATTTTGGCTTCGCCACGGTTGAAGGCAATACCGGATACAACGGCTTTTTCCATTTTTTCGTCTTCCTCAAAAGTGATGAGCGTGCCAGAGGCGGCTTCTTCTGCCAAATCGATGTCCCAGGGGGTGAAGCTGGAGAGCACGCGCATTGGCACTTTGTATTTGCCGGCAAATTCCACCGAGCGAATTTGCAGCACTTTGCTGCCCAAGCTGGCCATTTCGAGCATTTCTTCAAAGCTCACCGTGTGCAGGCGGCTGGCCGCTGGCACGACGCGCGGATCGGTGGTGTAGACGCCATCGACGTCGGTGAAGATCAGGCACTCGGCCGCCTTCATCGCAGCGGCAATGGCCACGGCGGACGTATCCGAGCCGCCGCGCCCGAGCGTGGTGATGTTGCCGTTGTCGTCAATGCCCTGAAAGCCGGTGACGATGACCACTTTGCCGGCGTCCAAGTCGGCGCGCACGCGCTTGTCGTCAATCGACTCGATGCGCGCTTTGGTGTGGCTGCTGTCGGTGCGCACCGGCACTTGCCAGCCAGCGTAGCTGACCGAGGGCATACCTTCGGCTTGTAGCGCAATCGCCAGCAGCGCCGACGAGGCTTGCTCGCCGGTGGCGGCCAGCATATCTAGCTCGCGGTAGTAATCAGCATCAGCGTGCGCGGGAGCCAATTCGCCGGCCAAGCCGAGTAAGCGGTTGGTTTCACCGCTCATGGCGCTGGGCACCACGACGACTTGGTTACCGGCGCGGGCCCATTTGGCGACGCGTTTGGCGACGAGGCGGATGCGGTCGGGCGAGCCCATCGACGTGCCGCCGTATTTTTGAACGATCAATGCCATTGGAGGTGTGTGGGGACGAAACCCAGTGTCACGGCGCGGGTTGAACAGGGTTTTGGGGCGCCGGCGTTTTTCGTACAAAAGTTGGGCCAAAACCGCCGGAATTGTACCAATGCAAAACGCCGCCCACGCGCTGGGCAATACCGCTGCCCACCTTGATGTGAATGCGCTGGCCCCGGGTGCGGCAAGCGCTGATTTGGCGTTGCAACTCAGCCAGTTGCGCCGCTGCGGGGGTGGTTTGGTGCTGGCTGCGCAGCCAGTGGCGCAGCACGTTGGCTTGGCGCGCGCTGCTCAAAGACTGCAAGGCGGCAATTTGCGGCGGCACGCCGACATCGGCCAAGTCTTGCTGCGCCAGCTCTTGCAGCAACTCGCTGGCCTGTGCAGCATGGGCGCTGCTGCGGCTGAAGGTGTCGCGAAACGCCGGAAAAGCCGCTTCCAGCACCGGCAACAAACGGGCGCGGATGCGGTTGCGGGTGTAGCGCTCGTCGCGGTTGGTCGGGTCTTCGACCCAATCTTGGCCGCGCGCCACCAGCCACGCGCGCACATCAGCGCCCGCCACGGCCAGCAACGGGCGGTGCCAATCTATTCCATCGCGCTGCCAATGCGCTGGCATCGCGGCCAAGCCGGCCACGCCCGCGCCGCGCGACAAAGCCAGCAACAAGGTTTCCACTTGGTCATCGGCGTGCTGTGCCAATGCTATTGATTGGATAGCTGCAGCCGCTTGTTCTGATTGGGCTACAGCCCGAAAAGCCTCATAACGGGCAATACGCGCCGCATCTTCGGGGCTTTGGCCGGGTTGGGGGCGGGCATCGACGCGCTGCACGGTCAATGGCACGTTGAGCCGCGCGCACAAGGCGGTGCAATGCTGCGCAAAGCTGTCTGCCGCTGCCTGCAGACCGTGGTGAACGTGGATGGCTTGGATTTGCCCCGGCCCCGGCCAGCGCTCGGCGCAGGCCAGTAGCAGGGCGCTGGAGTCGGCACCGCCGCTCAGGCCAATGGCCAGCGGCAGGGCGGGGGCAAAGCTGCGCAGGGCAGCATCGACTGAAAGCGTCATGCCCGTAAACGCGGTGAGCGCTCAGGCCGCCTTGGTGTCGGTGAAGCGGCCGTAGCTTTGCAGGCGCTCGTAGCGGCGCTCCAGCAAGTCTTTGGTCTTGAGATCGGCTACTTGGCGAAAGGCGTCGCCCAGCGCGCGTTTGACGAACGCCGACATTTGCTTAGGGTCGCGGTGCGCGCCGCCGACGGGCTCGCTGATGATTTTGTCGACCAAACCCAGCGCCTTGAGGCGGTGCGCGGTGATGCCCAGCGCTTCGGCGGCGTCTTGCGCTTTGTCGCTGGTTTTCCAGAGAATCGAGGCGCAGCCTTCAGGGCTGATGACCGAGTAAATCGAGTACTGCAACATCAGCAACTGGTCACACACGGACAGCGCCAGCGCGCCGCCCGAGCCGCCTTCTCCAATGATGGTGGTGATGATCGGCACTTCGAGTTGCGCCATCTCGTAGATGTTGCGGCCAATGGCCTCGGACTGGCCGCGCTCTTCGGCGTCGATGCCGGGAAAGGCGCCGGGTGTATCGACAAAGGTGAACACCGGCAGGTGGAATTTTTCGGCGGTCTTCATCAGGCGCAGCGCCTTGCGGTAGCCCTCGGGGCGCGTCATACCAAAGTTGCGCAGCGCGCGCTCTTTGGTGTCGCGCCCTTTTTGGTGTCCCAGCACCATGCAGGCATGGCCGTTAAAGCGCGCCAAGCCACCGACGATGGATTTATCGTCCGAAAAATGGCGGTCGCCGTGCAGCTCGACAAAGTCGGTGAACAGGTCGCGCACGTAGTCCAGCGTATAGGGCCGCTCGGGATGGCGCGCAATTTTGGTGATTTGCCAGGGGGTCAGACTTGAATAGATGTCTTTGGTGAGCTGCTGGCTTTTTTTGCTCAGCTGGTCGATTTCTTCAGAGATATCGACGGCGCTTTCAGACTGCACGTAGCGCAGCTCTTCAATTTTGGATTCGAGTTCGGCAATCGGGGTCTCAAAATCCAGAAAGGTCTTTTTAGCCAAGTTGTTTCTCCTAGGGGGCCGTGCGCAAAAGGTCGCTCACATGGGGTCAGTACGCGACCGGCAGCGGCGCCAGCGAGCGCCAAATATACCAAGTCGCCACGCTGCACCAAGGCTTCCAGGCCTCGGCCACTTCGCGCGCTTCGCTGCGGCTGACCGGGTCGCCAGAAAAGTAATTGCGGCTGATGCCGTTGATCAAACCGACGTCGTCCAGCGGCAGCACGTTGGGCCGCTGCAAGTGAAAAATCAGGAACATCTCCGCCGTCCAGCGCCCAACGCCGCGAATCGCCAGCAGCTCGCTGATGATGGCTTCGTCGTCCATGCCATGCCAGTCGGCGGTGTGCAGTTGGCCGGCGTCAAAGTGGCGCGCCAAGTCCAGCAAGTAGTCGGCTTTGCGCGCTGACAAACCGGCGGCGCGCATCTCCTCGACCTTCAGCGCCAGCACCTGCGCCGGCGCCATCGCCGTGGGCAAGGCGGCAAAGCGATCCCACACGGTTTGCGCCGCTTTGACCGATATTTGCTGGCCGACGATGCTGCGTGCCAGCGTGGTGAAGGCGTCGCCGCGCGCCTCTAACGTGGCCTCGCCCAGCTGCGGAATCAGGCGCTTCATCACCCGATCTTTTTTCATTAGATGTTTGCGTGCCTCGGCCCAGTAGCCGGGGACAGTGCCGGCCATAGGGCTGGTATTTACTATTGTTTTAATAGCTATCACCGCACGTCCTGTATGCCTTAGAGGCCATTTTGACTACTGATAATTTTAATGGGCTCAATGGTTTCACTGCGCAGCTTCCCACGTGGTGCCAGCGGCGGAGTCCTTCAGCACGATGCCAGCGGCCAGCAAGTCTTGGCGAATGCGGTCGGCCTCGGCAAAGTTTTTGGCGGCTTTGGCTTCGGCGCGGGCAGCAATTTGCGCTTGAATTGCAGCTTCGTCCAGCCCTGCGCCCGACTGCAAAAAGGCTTTGGGGTCACCTTGCAGCAAGCCTAGGCAAGCGCCCAAAGCTTTCAGCAGGCCAGCCGCTTGCGCCGACTGGCTGCGGTTGACCTCGCCGGCCAAGTCAAACAGCACGGCAACGGCCTCGGGCGCGCCAAAGTCTTCGTTCATGGCGGCTTGAAAGCGCGCGGCAAACGGGTCACTCCAGTCAACGGCCAATGTCGCCGGCGCGACCAAACTGAGCGCGGTGTACAGGCGCTTGAGCGCGGCGCGGGCGTCGTCCAAATGCACATCGCTGTAGTTCAGCGGGCTGCGGTAGTGGCTGCGCACGACAAAAAAACGCACGGTTTCGGCGTCGTACTCTTTCAGCACGTCACGGATGGTGAAGAAGTTGCCCAAGGATTTGGACATCTTTTCGTTGTCGATGTTGATAAAGCCGTTGTGCATCCACGTTTGCGCAAACGGCTGGCCGGTAGCGCCTTCGCTTTGGGCTATTTCGTTCTCGTGGTGCGGAAACTGCAAATCAGCGCCGCCGCCGTGGATGTCAAAGCTCTCGCCCAGCAGCGCGCAGCCCATCGCCGAGCACTCAATGTGCCAGCCCGGGCGGCCAGCGCCCCACGCGCTTTGCCACTTCACTTCGTCTGGCTCGGTGGGTTTGGCGCTTTTCCACAGGACAAAGTCCAGCGGGTCGTGCTTGCCGTCGTCGCCTGCTTGCACGGCGACGCGCTCGCCGGCGTTCAATTCGTCCAGCGATTTGCCCGACAACTTGCCGTAGCCGGGGAATTTGCGCACGGCAAAGTTGACGTCGCCATTGCCGGCTTGGTAAGCGAGGCCTTTGCCTTGCAGCGTGCCAATCATCGACAGCATCTGCGGCACGTAGTCGGTGGCGCGCGGCTCGTGCGTGGGGCGCGCTATGCCCAAGGCGTCGGCGTCTTGGTGCAGCGCGTCAATCATGCGGTCGGTCAGGGCGCGGATGGTTTCGCCGTTGTGTACCGCGCGCTGGATGATTTTGTCGTCAATGTCGGTGATGTTGCGCACATAAGTGACGGCGAGGCCACTGGCTTGAAGCCAGCGCTGCACCACATCAAAAGCAATCATCGAGCGCGCATGGCCGAGGTGGCACAGGTCATACACCGTCATGCCGCACACATACATGCGCACATGGCCAGATTCGAGCGGAACGAAGTCTTCCAACGCACGCGTCAGCGTGTTGTAGATACGCAAGGTCATGGGGGTCATTTGGAGAAAAGAAAAGCACACCAGCAGTACGGGCAGCACACGCAGGGCCGGGCCGATGGCGCTCTGTCTGTGCGGGCTGTAAGCCTCTGTGAGGGGGCAGGCGCGGATAACGGCAGCACCCTCAGTTACAATCAGGGGCAGTATATCGCTCACCGTCGGGCCCCGCGCCCCGCTTTCGCAAAGACATTCCCATGTATCCAAACCCGTCGGCGCTGAAGCGCCTGTTGCACCACGGCGTGCGGTTATTGGCCTTGCCTGCTCTGCTGAGCGCCGCTGTCGCCTATGCCGATGACTACAGCGACGTCAACCAACTGCTGCGCTTGGGCAAGCACGCCGAAGCGCTCACCCGGGCCGACCAATACTTGGCTGGCAAACCGCGTGACCCGCAAATGCGCTTTTTAAAAGGCGTCATCCAGTCTGAAACCGGTAAGCAAAGCGACGCTATCGCTACCTTTGCCAAGCTGACCGACGAATTCCCCGAGCTGCCCGAGCCGTACAACAACTTGGCTGTCATCTACGCCAGCCAAGGCCAGTACGACAAGGCGCGCATTGCGCTAGAGATGGCCATTCGCACCAACCCCAGCTACGCCACAGCGCAAGAAAATCTGGGCGATGTGTATGCCCGCATGGCCAGCCAGGCCTACAACAAGGCGTTGCAAATCGACACTGGCAGCGCAGCGGTGCCGCCCAAGCTGGCGATGATCAACGACTTGAATCCGACGTCGACTTCAGCCGCGCCATCTGGCAGCGCCAAGCCGGCAACGCCACTGCCAATGCCAGCAGCGACAGCTACGTCGACGTCGACCACCGTCGCTGCTGCCACCACAACGCCTGTGCCTGTGCCTGTGCCTGCTCCTGCTCCTGCAACTACGAT
>JAGNSH010000052.1 GCA_017988165.1 Giesbergeria sp.
GAGCTGGCGATTTTTGACACCGCGCGGCAGATGCGCCAGCGCTACGGCGCGGACGCGATTCGCCACTACATCATCAGCCACACCGAAACCGTCAGCGACTTGCTGGAAGTGCTGCTGCTGCAAAAAGAAGTGGGGCTGATGCGCGGCACGCTGGACGGCGATGCCCACGCCGACCTGATCGTCGTGCCGCTGTTTGAAACCATCGAAGACCTGCGCAACGCCGCGCCGATCATGCGCGAGTTTTATGCACTGCCCGGCATCACGGCACTGGTGGTGCGCGGCGGGGCCGAGCAAGACATCATGCTGGGCTACTCAGACAGCAACAAAGACGGCGGCATCTTTACCAGCAACTGGGAGCTGTACCGCGCCGAGATTGCGCTGGTGACGCTGTTTGATGAGCTCTCCACTGCCGCTGGCGCTGCGCCGATCAAGCTGCGGATGTTCCATGGCCGGGGCGGCACGGTGGGGCGCGGCGGCGGCCCCAGCTACCAAGCCATCTTGGCGCAGCCGCCGGGCACGGTGCGCGGCCAAATTCGCCTGACCGAACAAGGCGAGGTGATTGCCTCCAAATACGCCAACCCCGAAATTGGCCGGCGCAACCTGGAAACGCTGGTCGCTGCCACGCTGGAAGCCACGCTGCTACAGCCGACCAAATCGGCCACGCCGGCCTTTTTGGACGCCGCCGCGCAACTGTCCAGCGCCAGCATGGCCGCCTACCGCGCGCTGGTCTACGAGACGCCCGGCTTTACCGACTACTTCTTCAGCGCCACGCCCATCCGCGAGATTGCCGAGCTGAACATCGGCTCGCGCCCGGCGTCGCGCAAAGCGTCGCAAAAAATCGAGGATTTGCGCGCGATTCCGTGGGGCTTTAGCTGGGGCCAGTGCCGCCTGACGCTGCCCGGCTGGTACGGCTTTGGCGCGGCGTTTGAGGCGTTTTTGAACGCGCCCGGCAAAGACCCGAAGGCGCAGCTGGCGCTGCTACGCAAGATGTACCGCCAGTGGCCGTTTTTCAGCACGCTGCTGTCGAACATGGACATGGTGCTGGCCAAGAGCGACTTGGCGCTGGCGTCGCGCTACAGCGAGCTGGTCGAAGACGCGCGCCTGCGCAAAAAGGTGTTTGGTGCCATCGAGCAGGAGTGGCAGCGCACCGCCGACGCCCTGACGCGCATCACCGGCGACAAGCAGCGCCTAGCGCACAACACGGCGCTGGCGCGCTCGATCGAGCACCGCTTTCCCTACATCGACCCGCTGCACCATTTGCAGGTCGAGCTGGTGCGCCGCTGGCGCGCCGGTGAGGGCGACGACCGGGTGCAAACCGGCATCCACATCTCCATCAACGGCATTGCTGCTGGGCTGCGCAACACCGGCTAAAGACAAAAATAAGCGGCGGCGCGGTGTATTTGCTATTTATTTAATAGCTGCAACCGCTTGCCCCATAAGGGCTAGAGGCCGTTTTAACTTAAAAACAGCGCCTGCAAGTCGCTCAAGAAGTCAAAACCGCGCTCGGTCGGGCGCACGTGGGCCATGTCGCGCTCAATCAAGCCTTTGCGCTCGGCCTCGTCCAGCGCTTTGGCTATCGAGGTGACGGCTAGGCCCGTGCGCTCGACATAGTCTGAGAGCGCAAAACCACGGCGCAGGCGCAGCGCGTTGAGCATGTATTCAAACGGCAAATCGGCGCGGCGCACGTCCTCGTCTTGCGCCAGCGCGTGGCCGGCCAGCGCGTTGTCCATGTAACGCGCTGGGTCACGAAAACGCGTTTGGCGCACCACGCGGTGGGCAAAACTGAGCTTGCTGTGCGCCCCCGCGCCAATGCCCAAATAATCGCCAAACTGCCAGTAATTGGTGTTGTGCCAGCAAGCATGGCCGGGCTTGGCGTAGGCCGATATTTCGTAGCGCCCCAAGCCCGCTTGGCCGGTCAGCTCAGTGATGCGGTCCAGCATGGCGTAGGCATCGTCGTCCGCCGGAATGGCCGGCGGGTGCTTGGCAAACAGCGTGTTGGGCTCGATGGTCAGGTGGTAGATGGAAATGTGCGGCGGCGCAAACTCCAGCGCGGTGCGCACGTCCTGCTCCAACTCGGCCATGCTTTGGCCGGGCAGCGCATACATGATGTCCAGATTGAAGGTGTCAAAGGCTTGCGCCGCTTCTTCGACGGCGGCCAGCGCCTGCACCCGGTCGTGTACCCGGCCCAGCGCTTGCAAATGCCGGTCGTTAAAGCTTTGCACGCCAATCGACAAGCGCGTCACACCCGCAGCGCGAAAGGCGCGAAAGCGGTCTTTCTCAAAGGTGCCGGGGTTGGCTTCAAGGGTGATTTCGCAGCCCGGCGCCAACGGCAAGCGCGCGCGAATGTCGCCCAGCAGCCGGTCAATGGCGTGCGGTGAGAACAAACTGGGCGTGCCACCGCCAATAAAAATGCTGTGGACTTGGCGGCCCCAGACCAGCCCCAGCGCCGCCTCTAAATCAGCCAGCAGCGCGTCGAGATAGCGCTGCTCGGGGAGGGCGCCACCTGCACCTGTACCCGCACTGGCGCCCGCGCCCTGCCACTCGTGCGAGTTGAAGTCGCAATACGGGCATTTTTTCAGGCACCACGGCAGATGCACGTACAGCGACAGCGGCGGCAAGCTGGTCAGCTGCAACAAGCCAGGGCGCAGGTAGTGCTGGATGTCGCGCGGTGCGACCGGGACGGCTTCGTCTGCGGGAACGATAGGAATGACCATACAACGCCTCAGGCAGGATTCATTTCAGCCAGCGCTCGCGCAGCAGCGCCAGCATTTGCTGGGATGCGCTGCCACGGTGGCTGTAGGCGTTTTTGACTGCGGTGGGCAACTCGGCAAAGGTTTTGCCCAGCTGGGGCAAGAACATCACCGGGTCAAAACCAAAGCCGTTGCTGCCGCGTCGTTCGCGGGTGATGTCGCCGACGACGCGGCCCACGGCAATCAACGGCTCGGGGTCTTGTGGGCTGCGCACGGCCACCAGCGTGCTGACCAGCGCGGCGCGGCGGTTGTCTTGGTGCTGCATTTGCTCCAGCAAAGCGCGCACGTTGTTGTCATCGCTTTTGTCGTAGCCAAACTGCGTGCAGTAGTGCGCCGTGTCCACGCCCGGCAGGCCGCCAAAGGCGTCGACGCACAGGCCGGCGTCGTCGGCAATGGTGGGCAGGCCGGTGTGGGCGGCGGCAAAGCGCGCTTTGGCCAGGGCGTTTTCAACAAAGGTGCAGTGCGGCTCCTCGGCCTCGCCCACGCCCAAGTCGGCTTGGCAAATCAGCTCCACGCCCAGCGGGGCGAACATGGTCTGCAATTCGGCCAGTTTGCCGAGGTTGTTGGATGCCAATACGATTTTCATAGTCAAAAGTGCCTCTAGCCCTTATGGGGCCTGCGGTAGTAGCTATTATTTAATGAGCAAAATCAGCCTTTGCGCGCGGCAGAGCGGCGAATGGCTTCGTTGATTTCAGCGATAGAGCGCTCGATGGCTGCGTCGTCCAAGTCGTCGGTGTCGTCGCTGAAGTCGTCGAGCGGGCCAGCTTGGATGGTCGAGGCAAACACGTCGCCGCCAATGCTGTCGGTCGAGACGCCTTGGGTCGACTCAAACAGGTCGGGCGTTTCCCATTCCAGCGCAATCACGGTGACGTTGTCGCTGCCAGCGCCGGCGCTGCGCAAGGCGCTTTCGACCAGCTCGGGCACCGCCTCGGCCACCGGCAAGCGCACCATGTCGCGCGCAATGGCCTCGTCGCTCAGAGCGCCCCACAGGCCGTCCGAGCACAGCAAAATGCGGTCACCCTGCTCCAGCGGCACCGGGCCGGCCATGTCATAAATCGGCTTGGTGGGCGAGCCCAAGCAGGTGAACAGCACGTTGCGGTTGATGTGCGCCATGCTGGGCGGAATGTTGCGCAACTCCATATACGAGTGATCGCGCGTGCGCGTCAGTAACTCGCCGGCGCGCACCATGTACAGGCGCGAGTCGCCGCAATGGATCCAGGTGGCGCTGCCGCCTTGCAGCACTGCCGCCACCAGCGTGGTGCGCGGCGAGTCCAGTGCGCCTTTGTCGCTGGCGTAACGCAAAATTTGGTGGTGCGCCGCCAACAGCGCCGAAGACAAAAACTCTGGCACGCTCGCCAGCCCCGGCTTGGCCTGTTGCTGAAAGCGCGCGGCAATGGTTTGCAGCGCAATTTGCGCCGCCACTTCGCCCTCGGGGTGGCCGCCCATGCCGTCGGCCAGCACAAACAGCCCGGCTTCGCGGGTGTAGCAGTAGCCCATGCGGTCTTCGTTTTTTTCGCGGCCACCGCGGCGGCTGATTTGAAAGACAGAAAATTTCATTTGGGTTTGAGTGCCAAGCCAGTGGCATCACCCACTTTTTGCACGTTTTTTTTGGTGTCTGCCACCAGCGTGTCCAGTTGCAGGCGCATTTTCTCGGCGACGGTGAGCTTGGTGTAGCGCCGCTCGCCCTCGCGCGAGAGCTCTTTTTGCAGCGCAAACACCGACTGCGGGCGCGACAGCGGGTCCATCGCCATGCACCACTCGACCACTTCAATCAGGTTGTCCGAATAGACGCCGCGCAGCTTGGTCAGCGCCAGCGACAGGCGGTCTTTGTCGTGGCGCTGCGGCGCCTCGTTGGGCGGAAAGCCCTGCATGCAGGCGTACATGCAGGCACCAATGGCGTAAATATCGGTCCACGGCCCCATCGAGGAGTCGCGCCGGTACATCTCGGGCGCGGCAAAACCGGGCGTGTACATCGGGCGAATAAAGTTGCCTTCTTTGGACAGCACTTCGCGCGCGGCGCCAAAGTCAATCAGCACCGCCTTGTTGTCGTCGGTAATAAAGATGTTGGCTGGCTTGATGTCGAGGTGCAGCATCTTGTGCTGGTGGACGATGCGCATACCGCGCAGCACCTCGTCAAACAGCGAGCGGATGGTGGACTCGCGAAAGACTTTCTCGGTTTTCAGGTCGCGCGCGGTGATGATGAAGTCTTGCAAGGTGGCGCCCTCCAAGTAATTCATCACCATGTAGACGGTTTCGTTCTCGCGAAAGAAGTTCAGCACGCTGACCACCGAGGCGTGCGAGATTTGCGCCAGCGCGCGGCCTTCTTCAAAGAAGCTTTTCAGGCCCAAGCGATACAGCGAGAGTTTTTCTGGTGGAACTTTGGGTAGCAATTCGCCCGCAGTGCGCGTTGCCAGTGACGATGGCAGGTACTCTTTAATGGCCACTTGCTGGCCTTCGCCATCAATTGCCAAATAGACCACGCCAAAGCCACCTGAAGAAACCCGGCGTACTACGCGATAGCCACCGATAACGGTATCGGGCGGCAATGACGCCGGTTTGGTTTTTGACATATTTTGCGCAAAGAATTTGGGGGTTGAAACAGAAACCGGATAATCCCCCGATCACTAGCAACCACACAAGTCCACAAGTCCAATGGCAGTTTACAGCATGACCGGATACGCTAGCGCCCAGCTAGACGCATCCACCCAAGGCAGCGACAGCGAGGTGCGCACTCCCGCTGCACGCCAGCTGGGACTGGAAATCCGCTCCGTCAACAGCCGGTTTTTGGATCTTTCCTTTCGCCTGCCCGACGAGTTGCGCGCCATGGAGCCGGTGCTGCGCACGCTGCTCACCAAAAAAATCAAACGCGGCAAAGTCGAGGTACGCGCCGCCATTGAAAACGCCGGCGCCGGCACCCTGCCCGAGCTGTCGACACGCTTTTTGCAGCGCCTCAATGGCCTGCAAGACAACGTGCAAGCGTGGCTGCCCGACGCGCGGGCGCTGTCAGTAGCCGACGTGCTGCGCCTGAGCGCCAACACGCAAAGCGGCCAAGAAGACTGGAACAAAATCGTGCCCACGCTGGCCGAAAAAGCCCTGAAAGCGCTGCTGGCCGCACGCAAGCAAGAAGGCGAGCGCCTGGCCACCATGCTGCACAGCCACCTGAACCAGCTGCGCGTGTTAACGCTGCAAGCGGTGCCGCTGGTGCCGCAACTGGTCGAGCAACAGCGCCAGCGCTTTATGGAGCGCTGGAAAGAGGCCATGGGCCTGGCCGAAGGCAGCGCCACCCCCGAAGCCGCGCAAGACCGCGCCCTGTCCGAGGCCACCGCCTTTGCCATTCGCATCGATGTGGCCGAAGAAGTCACGCGCCTGCAATCGCACTTGGACGAGATCGAGCGCCTGCTGCAACAAGGCGGCGAGATCGGCAAACGCCTGGATTTTCTGATCCAAGAACTGCACCGCGAAGCCAATACCTTGGGCTCAAAATCAGCCGCGTTGGAGCTCACGCGCATCAGCGTCGACATGAAGGTGCTGATCGAGCAAATGCGCGAGCAAGTACAAAATATCGAATAACGCTTGAGAATCCCTTTTAATTTCATAGCGCCTAACGCACACCCACTATGGATTACCCCGGAAATCTATTCGTCGTCGCCGCGCCCAGCGGTGCTGGCAAGTCCAGCTTGGTCAAAGCCCTGCTGGAACTGGACTCGCACATCTTTCTGTCGGTCTCACACACCACCCGCGACCCACGCGGCCAAGAAAAGCATGGGCGCGACTACTTCTTCGCTTCGCAAAGCGAGTTTGACGCCATGGTGGCCTCTAACGCCTTTGTCGAATGGGCGCACGTTCACGGCCAGCGCTATGGCACATCGAAAAAAGCCATCGAGGAACGCATTGCCCAAGGCGCCGATGTAATTTTGGAGATCGACTTTCAAGGCGCGCTGCAAATCAAACAAGCCTTTGCCAACGCGGTGCTGATCTTCATCTTGCCGCCCAGCTGGGAAGAATTGCGCTCGCGCTTAGAGCGCCGAGGCGAAGACTCCAGCGACATCATTGAGCTGCGCCTGAAAAACGCCGCTGCTGAGATGGCACAGGCCGCAAAATTCGACTTCGTTATAATCAATGAGTTGTTTGAGCGCGCACTTTTCGACCTGAAAGCCATTGCCCACGCCCAGCGCCTCAAATACGCGGCCCAGCGCCGCGCCCGCGCCGAGACGTTCGAGTCGCTCAATATCCCCTAAAGCCCCCCGGAGTACACCCACATGGCCCGCATTACCGTAGAAGACTGCCTTGAGCAGATCCCCAACCGCTTTCAACTGGTGCTGGCGGCCACTTACCGCGCGCGTATGCTCAGCCAAGGCCACGCACCACGCATCCAAAGCCGCAACAAGCCCGCAGTCACGGCCTTGCGCGAAATTGCCGCTGGCAAAGTGGGCATCGAAATGCTGAAAAAAGTGCCCGGCTGATCCGCACTTGCGCACCCATAAAAAAAGCACCGCACGCGGTGCTTTTTTTATGGGGTCGACCCACAGCGCACAGGCACGCTACATTTAAGGGATGAATGCGGTGTTCAACATATCCTCCTCCAACGAAGTTCCCCCTCCCGGCGGTGCTGCGGCACCCGTCACCAAAGCCGAGGCCGCCCAAGCCAGTTTTGCAGCGCTCACCGAGCGGCTCGACTATCTTGATCCGGCCAGCGTTGAGCTGGTCTGCCAAGCCTATCGCTATGCCGATACGGCACATTCTGGCCAGTTGCGCAACAGTGGTGACTTGTACATCACGCACCCGATTGCAGTCGCTGCTCAGTGCGTCAACTGGAAGCTCGACGCCGAAGCGCTGATGGCCGCCTTGTTGCACGACGCCATGGAAGACTGCGGCATCACCAAGGCCGATTTAGCCGAGCGCTTTGGCACCCCCGTCGCCGAATTGGTCGATGGCCTGACCAAACTTGAAAAACTGCAGTTCGACACCCGCGAAGAAAACCAAGCCGAGTCGTTTCGCAAAATGCTGCTGGCCATGGCGCGCGATGTGCGCGTCATTTTGATCAAACTGGCCGACCGTACGCACAATATGCGCACCCTGTCAGATATGCCGCGCAGCAAATGGGGCCGCATTTCCTCCGAAACTCTCGAAATTTACGCGCCAATAGCGCACCGCTTGGGACTGAACCAAACCTACCGCGAACTGCAAGACCTGTCGTTTAGGCACTTGCACTCTTGGCGCTACATGACGCTGAGCAAAGCCATCCACAAGTCGCGCAACCGTCGGCGCGATTTGGTGCAAAAGGTGCAGGCAGATGTCGAAGCGGTCTTTACCCGCTTAGGTATGACAGCGCGCCTTGCGGGGCGCGAAAAAACGCTTTATGCCATTTACCAAAAAATGGTGCACAAGCACCAAAGTTTTGCGCAAGTCACTGATCTGCATGGCTTTCGCGTGATTGTCCCCAGCGTCACCGACTGCTACACCGCACTGGGGATGCTGCACCAGATGTACAAGCCCGTGCCGGGGAAGTTCAAAGACTACATTGCGCTGCCAAAAATCAACGGCTACCAGTCTTTGCACACCACCTTGGTAGGGCCGTCGGGCATCAATATCGAGTTTCAAATGCGCACCGAGGAGATGCACGTCATCGCTGAGGCGGGCGTTGCCGCCCACTGGCTGTATAAATCTGAAGAGGTTGAAGGCGAGCCTGCTGGGCGGCTGGGCACCCAGTGGCTACAGTCGCTGCTGGATATTCAAAACGAAACCCGGGACGCCGCCGAGTTTTGGGATCACGTCAAAGTCGACCTGTTCCCAGACGCCGTCTATGTCTTCACACCCAAAAGCCAAATTCTGTCACTGCCGCGCGGCGCCACAGTGATCGACTTTGCCTATGCTATCCACAGCAATGTCGGCAACCACACGGCAGCGGCAAAAATCAATAACGAGCAGGTGTCGTTGCGTACAGCGCTGAAAAACGGTGACGTGGTTGAAATCATCACCACCCCGACTTCCTCACCCAACCCAGCTTGGCTGGGTTTTGTACGCACTGGCCGGGCGCGCTCCAAAATTCGCAACTACCTTAAAACCTTGGCACAGACCGAGTCTGAAAGCCTGGGCGAAAAGCTGCTAGCCCAAGCTTTGCGCGCCGAAGGCATGGAGTCGATGCCCCTGTCGGATAACGAAGAGCATCCTCTGTGGGAAAAATTGCTGCACTTTACCGGCAGCCATTCACGCAGCGATCTGATGACCGACATTGGCCTTGGTAAGCGCGTAGCCAGCATCGTCGCCAAACGCGTGACGGTGTTGATGGCCGAGGACGGCCATAAACCCGACGCCTTGTTGCTGACACGCGAGCGCTACAGCTCACACGAAAAAATTGCCCAAGGCAGCGTGACCTTAGACGGCAGCGAAAACGCCTCGGTGCAATATGCGCGCTGCTGCCGCCCCATCCCTGGCGACAACATTGTTGGCTACCTTGGGCGCGGCGAAGGGTTGATGGTGCATAGCGCCGATTGCAACGTCGTTCAAAAATTGCAGCACAAAGACAGCGAACGCTTTATTACCGTCGATTGGGCTGATGAACCAACCCGTTTGTTTGAAACCGGCGTCATTGTCACGGTCAGCAACGGCAAAGGCGTGCTAGCGCGCATTGCAGAGCAACTGGCCCACTCCGAAGCCGACATCACACATATCGACATGGACGATGAAGTGGCACTAGACACTGTCGACTTGCGCTTTGTCGTGGCAGTGCGCGACCAAGCACATTTGGAAGCCGTACTGCGTAATCTGCGCCGTACCCCAGCCGTGCTGCGCGCGACCCGCACTTTGCCTAAAACATGACGCATCGTTGCCGCACCAGCGGCATAGACACCATCTACGCCGGGTAGCGTACTTCGACGACTTCCAGTATCCGCACTCCAGCCGGCGTGGGCAGCGCCACCTCGTCTCCCTCTCTGGCTTTGAGTAACGCCCGTGCCACTGGCGACATCCAACTCACCTGCGCTTGGCTGCTGTCGGCCTCATCAACCCCCATGATGGTGATAGTGCGCTGCGCGCCCACATCGTCGCTATACGTCACCGTAGCGCCAAAAAAAACTTGATCGCTGCCATGGTGAATGCGCGGATCGACCACCTCGGCGATCTCAAGACGTTTAGTCAGAAAACGGATGCGCCGGTCGATTTCTCGCAAGCGTTTTTTACCGTACAAATAATCGCCGTTCTCAGAGCGATCGCCATTGCTGGCGGCCCAATGCACAATTTCGACCACTTTGGGGCGCTCGTTATCGATGAGATCGAACAGCTCGCCGCGCAAGCGCGCATAGCCGTGGGGCGTGATGTAATTTTTGCTACCTACCGGCAATGGCGGCAGCTCAATGTCCTCGTCTTCAAGGTCTTTTTCTTGCGTGAAGGCTTTGCTCATGCCTGAATCATCAGGGAAAAATCTACTTTTGATTTTCCAAATAGAAAAGCCCTGCAACTATTACATTGCAGGGCTTCTAATTGGTGCGGCTGGCAGGAATTGAACCCACGACCCCTTGGTTCGTAGCCAAGTACTCTATCCAACTGAGCTACAGCCGCTGAGCTTCAAATTATAACTTAATTTTAAAGCCTCTTGAACAAATTTTTTAATTTCACGCCAGTATCAGTGTGCATTAAAAAGTCCAAGCCGCAATTCTATCGCAGCATTCGGCTCCTCTCAGCCATTTTTCTCATATTTTTCTGGCTGCAGCGGCGCATCACAACCAACACCCGCAGCAATCGAGCGCCGCGCCCAAGCGGCAAGAGCGCGCACCGCCCAAGGGCGCGTCAACCCAGTGACGTCGCTAGGGTCGGACAGCAGGCCGCACCAATAGCGCTGATCGGCGTCGCTCCAGCGCAAAGCTGTGCAGGCACCGCGCCGACGCCGCGACACCAACATCCCCAGCGGACAAGGCTCCAACAGGCAACACAGGCCGCATCCATTGCACGGCGCGCCCTCAGGAGGCTTAGCTGGGGCATCAGGATGCACGTGTATCACCTGCCAGTCTGGCGAATACGGTACACGGGTCATAGACGCTAGATTTAAAAAATTGCTGGCAGATAAGCAACCATGACAGTAAAAAAGGGCTTGCTACTATTTTCATAGCGGCAAACCCTTGTCTGTTTTGGTAGGGCGTGAGTGACTTGAACACTCGACCAAAGGATTATGAGTCCCACCAAGTGGGCATTCTACTATGTTGAATGCTGTTGATAGAATCCATATAAATCAACAGCTTAGGCC
>JAGNSH010000053.1 GCA_017988165.1 Giesbergeria sp.
CGCCTAAAACTTCTCCCACGCCTGCAAATAGCGCCACTGCCCCTCGGGCACCTTGGCCAGTGGCACGCGGCCAATGCGGATGCGTTTGATGGCCATGACGCGCAAACCCACCGCCTCGCACATCGCCGGAATTTGGCCGGGGCGGATGCCTTGCAGGGCAAAGCGCAGCTTGGTTTCGCTTTGCCAGCTGACTTTGATGGGCGGCAGCGGGCGGCCGTTAAAGCTCAAACCGTGGCACAGGCGTTTTAAGCCGTGGTCGATGATGTTCCCGGCTACTTCAACGATGCACTCTTGCTCCAGCGACTCAATGTCCTCGGCCAGCTTGCGGGCAATGCGCTTGTCCTGCGTAAACACCACCAGCCCGCTGGCGGGCGTGGGCAGCGGCGTAAAGCATTCCAAATCTTTGAAATGGCGCAGCAGCACGCGCGTCTCGGCCGCGTCGCCGGCCATGTGCGATGCCAGCGTCAGCAGCGACTGCGCTGGGCGCTCGCCTTGGCTGCGGCTGCTGTGCGCGGCGTGGCCGGCTTCCATGCCCAGGCCGGCCTCAAAACCCGGCGGCTTGTGCAGCAGCAGGGTGACGGGCACCAAATCAAACAGGCTGGCCTCTTTTTCGACGACCACGGTTTGCTGGGGTGCCACGCGCGCGCCGGGGATTTCGATGGTTTTGCCGTCCACCGTGACCCAGCCGCCCTCGATGTATTGCTCTGCTGTGCTGCGCGAGCATTGCAGTTGCTCGGCCAAGCGCTTGGCCAGGCGCACTGTGGTGTGGGTGGTGTGGTGGGCGGGGCTTGGGGTGGGGCGGGCGTTAGTCATTACCGGGTTCCAGTGCGCGAATGCGTTCGACGTGGGCGATGAGCGATCGCTGCGCTATGGGCCACATCCGTGGCGGTACGTCGGCGTAGGCGTGGGCGACCCAGTCTTCTAGCGTGCCTTCGGGCAGCGCCTGCATGGCGGCGATAACTTTGGCCTCGCGCGCCAGGCGGTGCGTTTTCAGGTGGGCGATGGCGCTGCGGGCTCCATGCACTGGGCCGCCCAGCACGTAGCCGTGCGCGGGCAAGATGAATTCAACCGCGTGCTGGACGCACAGCGCATCCAGTCGGTCGAGCGAGTCCAAGTAGTCGGCCATGTTGCCGTCGGGCGGGTCGATGACGGTGGTGCTGCCGTTCAAAACATGGTCGCCCGAGAACAGCAGGCCGTCTTCTTGCAGCAGCAGGCACAGGTGGTTGGCGGCGTGGCCGGGGGTGTGGATGGCTTGCAAAGTATGGGTGATTTCGCCCTCTAGCCCTTTGCCGGTAAGCGTTAGCAGCTCATTATTTTGTAGCGTACGGTCGGGCACAAAGTGGCTGTTGGCGCGCGCCGTTGGCGCTGAGGGCAAGCCCAAAATCGGCGGCGCGGCGCGGCCTGCCTGCACGCACAGCGCTTGCAGCGGCGCGGCTCCCGGTGAGTGGTCGGCGTGCGAGTGTGTGCAAACAATCATGCGGATATCGCCACCAGCGGCGCGCCACAGGCGCTCTAGGTGCTCGGCATCTTGCGGGCCGGGGTCGATGGCGATGTAGCCAGTCGCCGGGTCGCCGACCAAGTAGCTGTTGGTGCCGGGGCCGGTCATCACGCCGGGGTTGGGGGCCGTCAGGCGCTGCACGTTCTTGAGCAGCGGCACGGCGCGCTCGCTTTGCCAGTCGAGCGGATGGACGATTTGGCCGTCGGGGCAGACCATTGCCAGCTCACCAAATGGCGGCTCATCTTCCATATGGCGCGACTCTTTGCCGGCCAGCAGACCGGCGCGCGGGCAGCTGGCCCACAGCGGGGTTTCGCCGCTGCACGCGGTCAGCACGGCGGCGGCGTTGGCAAATTTTGCCAAGCGCTGCAGCGTCCGAATCGTCGGAAAAATCATAAAGAACTGGCCGGCGGCGTGGCGCTCCAGCGCGTCAGCGGGGCGCACCCAGACCGGCTCAAACTGCTCTTTTTCGTCGGCGACGGGAGTTTGTCCGGGTGGCATGGCCGCGACCAAAAATGGCACGTCAAAGCGCTTGGGCAGGTCGCGGTCAGCCGTCCAGCGCGCCAGCACAAACACGCCGTCCGCCGCCAGCGTCAGGCCGTGCGCTTGGCATTGCGCGGCAAACGGCGCGTGGCGGTCAAGGGCGGCAATGTCGTCCTCGCCGGCCATGCGGCCATCGGCGTGGCGCGCCAGCAGCACGCCCAGCTCTTCAAAGCTCTCGCGGATGGCGGCGATGGCTTGGGTCAGGTGCTCGTCGCTTTGCGTGGGCCGGCGTGCGGCGGCGGCGTGGGTGGCGGGGGCGGAGTCGAGGGCATCAATACCGCCGCCCGGAAAGACATAGGCGCCAGCGGCAAAGCTGGCCTTGGCCGAGCGCCGGGTCATCAGCACTTCAAGCGCGCCATCGGTGGCGGCGTTGCGCAGCAGTAACACCGTGGCGGCGTGCAAAACGGCCGCCGGTTGGCGGGCGGGGTGGAGTTGTTGGTTCAAGCGTGGCATCGGCGCATTATCCGCAGGTGTTTGCCCGCCCGTGCGCTGGGGCGCTAGTCCCAGCGCTCTTGAAAGGAAAATATCGGCAGCCGCCAGCAGCGCCAGATAGCCAGCAGCCGCAGGCTCAGGCCGACGCCAAAGCTGATGGCGGTGCTCAAGTCCAGGTGCAGGCCCAGTTGCAGCAGGCCCAAAAACAGCACGCAGACGATCAGCGAGACGCTGGCGTACAGCTCGCGGCGAAACACCACCGGCACTTGGTTGCACAGCACATCGCGCAGGATGCCGCCGCAAATGCCGGTGATCATGCCGGCCATGACGATCACGGGAAAGGCGTAGCCCATCTCGCGCGCCACGTTGCAGCCGATCAGTGAAAAAGCGATCAAACCCATGGCGTCGAGCAGCAAAAAAACCCGCTTTAGCCGGTGCATATGCCGCGCCAGCAGCGTAGTCAGCAGTCCGGCGCCAATCACCAAATAGATGTAGGGCGGGTGCTGCGTCCAGCCAATCGGAAAGCGGCCAAGAATCATGTCGCGCACCGTGCCGCCGCCCAGCGCGGTGACAAAGGCGATGACAGCGACGCCAAAAATATCCATATTGCGCCGCCCCGCAGCCAAGGCGCCAGACATGGCCTCAGCCACGATGGCTACCAGATAGACGATGGTCAGCATAGAAATTTGTCGCGTAAAGGCATGGGTGGGTGGCGCGTGGCGATGTGGCGGCGGATTTTACGGCGCTGGCCTGCGGTGGCTGCGCTGATAATTCGCGCCATGCAGATTCGCTTTACCAAAATGCAGGGCGCGGGCAACGATTTTGTCGTGCTCGATGAGACCCAAGGACGCTTGGGCCTGACGCCGGCGCAGTACCGCTTTTTGGCCGACCGCCACTTTGGCGTCGGCGCCGACCAAATTCTTACGGTGCGGCCCTCGCCCGGGCCGGGCATCGACTTTGAGTACGTGATCCACAACGCCGATGGCGGCGAAGTGGGCCAATGCGGCAATGGCGCGCGCTGCTTTGCCCGCTATGTGCGCGACAAGGGGCTGAGCGACAAAGACACCTTGCGCGTGCAAACGCTGTCGGGCCTGATTGCGCCGCAACTGCTGCCCGATGGCCGCGTCACCGTCGACATGGGCCACCCGGTGTGGGACGCTGCGCGTGTGCCGTTTGACAACCAAGGTTTGCAGCCAGTGCAGCAGGGTTTAGTGCAAAAATGGCCTCTAGCCCTTATGGACAAAGCGCTAGTAGCTACTGTTTTAATAGCGGTGGTATCTATGGGCAACCCACACGCCGTGCTGTGGGTGGACGACGTCGACACCGCGCCCGTGTTGCAGTGGGGCCCGCTGATAGAGCAGCACCCGCGCTTTGCGCAGCGCACCAATGCTGGGTTTTTACAAATCATCGACCGCCGCCATGTACGCTTGCGGGTCTTTGAGCGCGGCGCCGGCGAAACCTTGGCCTGCGGTACTGGCGCCTGTGCGGCAGTGGTGGCCGGCATACGCGCTGGCCTGCTGGACGCCCAGGTGCAAGTGGCTACCCGGGGCGGACGTTTAGACATTGCTTGGACTGGGGCGCAGGATGCCTCGGTGTACCTGAGCGGCCCAGCCACTGCGGTTTTTGAAGGCCAGATCGATATTCCAGAAAAATTATGACTACTTCCTCCTCCCCCACTCCCCCCTCCTCGCAGACTTCTCCCATCACCGAAGACGACATTGCCCAATTTTTGGTGCAAACGCCGGAGTTTTTTGAGCGCCACGCCGAGGTGCTGGCCAGCGTGCAAATCAGCAGCCCGCACCGCACCCGTGCCATCAGCCTGCAAGAGCGCCAAGCCGAAATGCTGCGCGACAAAATCAAAGGATTGGAGCAACGCATCATCGAAATGATGCGCCACAGCCACGAAAACACCGCCACGGTGCAAAAAATCCACGCTTGGAGCTGCGCTTTGCAGCGCGTCAAAAACCCGGCAGAGCTGCCCGGCGTGCTGGTCGATGGCATTAGCCTGCAATTTGATGTGCCCCAAGTGGCGATTCGCTTGTGGGACGTAGCCCCGGCCTACGCGCACGAAGCCTTTGCCCAAGGCGCCAGCGACGACGTGCGCGCCCTGGCCACCTCGCTGACCATGCCGTTTTGCGGCCCCAACCTGGGCTTTGAAGCCGCCTCGTGGCTGCCCGGTGGCGGCATTGCCCATGAAGACGGCAGCGGCGCACAGTCGCTGGCGCTGCTGCCGCTGCGCGACGGCCCCATGGCCAGCGCCACCCCAGCCTTTGGGCTGATGGTGCTGGCCTCGCACGACGTACACCGCTTTGACGCCACCATGGGCGTGGACTTTCTGTCCAACATGACCGAAATGGCCAGCGCGGCGCTGGCGCGCCTGCGCTGATAAAGCGCTGCGACTGTCGCTGGCAGCGGCGCGGCGCCTTGATTGCGCCGCTGCACGCCCCATATAAGGCCGTCTGTTTGGCTGCCCGCCCTGCGTGTGGCTGGCGTTGTTCGTTTGCTAAGGTTGTTCTATGTCCCTGATTCCCACCACCATCCTGACCGGCTTTTTGGGCTCGGGCAAAACCACGCTGCTCAAGCGCCTATTGAGCGAGGCCCACGGTCAGAAAATTGCCGTCATTGAAAACGAGTTTGGCGAAGAAAACATCGACAACGATATTTTGCTGACCGACTCGAAAGAGCACATCGTGCAAATGAGCAACGGCTGCATTTGCTGCACCATCCGCGAAGACTTGCGCGAGACGCTGCAACTGCTGGCCGCCAAGCGGCGCAAAGGCTTGCTGGAGTTTGACCGCGTGGTGATTGAGACCACTGGCCTGGCCGACCCCGGCCCAGTGGCGCAAACATTCTTTATGGACGAAGAAATTGCCGAGACCTATTTGATCGACTCGATCATCACGCTGGTCGATGCCAAGCACGCGCCCCAGCAACTGAACGAGCGCCAAGAAGCGCGCCGCCAAGTCGGTTTTGCCGACCAAATTTTCTTGTCTAAAACTGAATTGGTTAGCGCCGAAGAAACCGAGGCGCTCATCCACCGCCTGAAACACATGAACCCGCGCGCGCCCATCAAAGCGGTGCATTTTGGCGAGGTGCCGCTGGCCGAGGTGTTGGACTTGCGCGGCTTTAACCTCAATACCAAGCTCGATATTGACCCAGAGTTTTTGCAAGACAGCGCCGCCAAAGACGCTGCCAAAGAGCACGGCCATGCACACGGCCATGCACACGACCATGTGCATGGCGAGCACTGCAATCACCCCTCGCACCAGCACGGCCACGGCCAGGGGCACCACCACCACCACGACGATGACGTCAAAAGCTTTGTCTACCGCGCCCAGCGCCCGTTTGACCCGGCCAAGCTCGAAGACTTTTTGGGTGCCATCGTCAACATTTATGGCCCACGGATGCTGCGCTACAAAGGCGTGCTCGACATGGTGGGCACCGAGCGCAAGGTGATTTTTCAGGGCGTACACCAGCTGATGGGCAGCGACTTGGGGCCCGCGTGGGCCGAGGGCGAAGAGCGCAGCAGCAAGATGGTGTTCATCGGCATTGACTTGCCGCGCGACATTTTGGAGCAAGGTTTGGCGCAGTGCTTGGTGTGAGCGGGCGCTGCATTTTTGAATAATCTGTGGGCATTGCGCCACAACGCGTTGCCTGTCAGCCGGTGTCGATACAATCGCGCCCCGGTCAACAGAGGGGTTTACCACCCACCCGCCTGCTCGCGCGCCCGGGGCGTTGCGGCAGGCTCGCATGTACTGTGAGGAGACAGGAATTGAAAGCTGAACCCAGCAAATCCAAGGCAACGACCAAAGTCACGGCCAGCGCTGCCAAAGCCGCTGCCGCCGAGGTGCCCGTGAAGACTGCTGTGCGAACGGCCCCCAAAGCCGCACCGGTTGCACCTGCCGCTGCCGCCCCAGTAGATACCACGCCGTCTGCGTTGCAGACACCCGTGCGCAGCACCCGGCCCTCATCGCGCTTGGCGCAGCTGACGGTGCCCTCGATTGCGCAAAGCAGCACCTCCAGCGCTGCCAAGGCCATCTACACCAACACCATGCCCTCGACCATGTTGGTGCCCAACCCCGCCAACGCATTGAAGAAAGATGCCAAGCTGGCCAACAACTGGAAAACCAAACCAGTCGAAGAATTGAGCGACGCTGAAGTGCTGGCCATGCACGACGACGACTACATGAACGAGACGCAAATGGCGTTCTTTCGTCTCAAACTGGTCTCGCTGAAGAAAGAAATTCACGACAGCGCCGGTAAAACCACCGAAAACCTGCGCGAAGACACGGTGGTGGTGCCCGATCCGGCCGACCGCGCCACGATTGAAGAAGAACACGCGCTGGAGCTGCGCACGCGCGACCGCGAGCGCAAGCTGTTGAAAAAAATCGAGCAATCCATCAGCCGCATTGACGGCGGCGACTACGGCTATTGCGACGAAACCGGCGAGCCCATTGGCGTGGGCCGCCTGCTGGCGCGCCCCACCGCCACCTTGTCGCTGGAAGCCCAGCAACGCCGCGAGTTGAAGCAAAAAATGTTTGGCGATTAAAGGCCGACGAGAGCGGGTGATGCGCCGGCGCTTAACTCCTTTGCCCACTTGGGGCGCTGTATGACCAAAGAAGACAGCGCTCCTGGTGGCCTGTTGTCTAAGGTGGTGCGCTTTGTGCGCAACCCCACGGTCAACTGGGGCGAGCTTGACACTATCGAGACCGACCGCGAGAGCCAGTACAGCAAACAAGTGCTCAAAGAAATGATTGAGCGCAAGCGGCGCAACGACTTTGTGCGCCGGCGCGAGTTTGATCAGCTGCGCAAACTGCGCCAGCGCAGCCCGGTGGTCAGCCAGCGCATGGAAGAGCCGGGCGCGCGCCAGTCGTTCTTTCAAAGCAGCCTGACCTCGCCGGTCGAGCGCGCCGTCACCATCAAAAAAATTGACGAAATCGAAGCGCAAATGTCGATGCAGTGGTGGAAGAGCAAGCCGCAAAGCCCCGCCAGCGCGGGCGCTGGCGCTGGCACTGCGGCGGCGCTGCCCGCTGCTGCTGCTGGCCATGCCGAGACCAGTTTTGCTGCCACCGCGCCGCTGTCCTTGCCCGTGCCGATGGGCTCGTCAACGCCGCCAGCGCCGCCAGCGCTTGTTCCCGCGCTGTTTGCTGACAGCGGCGGCTTGTCATTGGCCGAATTTGGTGTGCTGCCCTTGCCCGGCAACGCGCCAGTGGATGCCCACACAGAGGGGGCCGGCTTTACGCCGGCTGCCGAAATGGAGGAATTTGTGCACGAACCCGACCTGGAAGAAGCGGCCATTCGGTTCGCCAATGGTGACCATGCCGGCGCTGAAGCGGGCTTGCTGGGCGTACTGACGCAGCACGCCCAAAGCCCGCCCGATCAGCAGCTAGAAATTTGGATGACGCTGTTTGACCTGTACCGCGCCACCGGCCAGCAAGATCGTTTTGATACCTTGGCGTTGGACTTTGCCGCGCGCTTTAGCCGATCGGCGCCGCTGTGGTTCTCCATTCCTGAGCAGTTGGGTTTGGCCACCGCCACCAAAGCCGAGCCCGCAGCTGCCCCCGGGCGGCGCGACTTTAGCTGGAACGCCCCGGCCCTTTTAACGGCCCAGTCGGTCGCCACTTTGCGCGCCTCGCTAGAGCGCGCTGCGCCGCCGTGGACGCTGGTCTGGTCGCGCTTGACCGGCATGGAAGAGGCGGCCATCGTCGCCCTCGAAAAAGAATTTAGCCGCTGGGCGGAGCAAAAAACACTCATCGTCTTTACCGGTGCCGAGGTGTTTAACGCGCTGCTAGAGGCGCACACCCAGTCGGGCGAGCGCAGTGCCAGCCAAGCGTGGTGGTGCCTGCGCATGGCGGCGCTGCGCTGCATGAACCGCCCCGACGAGTTTGAAATGGTGGCGCTGGACTACTGCGTGACCTACGAAGTCTCGCCACCGTCGTGGATTGCGCCGCGCTGCAGCTACTCTGACGTGCCGCTGAGCAGCGAAAGCGACAGTGCCGCCGCCGCTGCGGCCAGCGCACCGGTGCTGGAGCTGCTGGCCAAGCCCAATTGGGGCGCGGCCACCGAGCCGGCGTCGCTGTCGATGCTCAGTGAGCTGGCGCCAGCGCCGCCGCGCCCAAGCCTGACCGGCCACATTGAAAACGATGCCACCGCGCTGCTCGACGCCTTGGCCGAAGGCGCCCGCCCCGGCCAGCCGTTGATCATTGCCTGCGATCGCCTGATCCGCATGGATTTTTCTGCTGCTGGATCGGTGCTCAACTGGGCCGCCGACCAGCAAGCCAAAGGGCGCGACGTGCGCTTTCAAGACCTGCACCGCTTGGTGGCGGTGTTCTTTAACGTGATTGGTATCAGCGAGCACGCTTGGGTGGTGCCGCGCAAAAACTGACGCTTGCAGGCTGTCAAAGCAGTGTTTGCCGCGCCACTGCTTGTAACCGGCGCGGCCATCCCCAATTAGGGCCGCTATGGAACAATTTCACGGAACAACCATCATCAGCGTGCGCCGCCAAACCCCCCATGGCGTGCAAGTCGCCATCGGTGGTGACGGCCAGGTGACGCTGGGCAATGTGGTCATCAAAGGCACGGCGCGCAAAGTGCGCCGCCTGTACCACGGCAAAGTGCTGGCCGGTTTTGCCGGTGCCACCGCCGACGCCTTCACGCTGTTTGAGCGCTTTGAAGCCAAGCTAGAAAAGCACCAAGGCCAACTGGTGCGCGCCGCCATCGAGCTGACCAAAGACTGGCGCACCGACCGCGTACTGCGCCGCTTAGAGGCCATGCTGGCCGTGGCCGACTTGGAGGCCTCGCTCATCATCACCGGCAACGGCGACGTGCTCGAACCTGAGCAAGGCATCGTCGCTATTGGCTCGGGCGGCACCTATGCCCAAGCCGCTGCCAAAGCGCTGCTGGAAAACACCGAGCTGTCGGCGCAAGAAATTGTGAAAAAGTCGCTCGAAATTGCCGGTGACCTGTGCATCTACACCAATATGCACCACACCATCGAAACCTTGTAAGTACGGCTATACGCTATTTATTTGATAGCTATTAGCGCTTACTGCATAAGCGCTTGAGGCCGATTTGACTCCATTGACAAGAGGTTTTGTATGTCGTCCCTGACCCCGCAAGAAATCGTCACCGAACTCGACAAGCACATCGTCGGCCAAGCCGGCGCTAAACGCGCTGTGGCCATTGCGCTGCGCAACCGCTGGCGTCGCCAGCAAGTGCCCGAAGCGCTGCGCCACGAAATCACGCCGAAAAACATTTTGATGATTGGCCCCACCGGCGTCGGCAAGACTGAAATTGCCCGGCGCTTGGCGCGCTTGGCCGAAGCGCCGTTTATCAAAGTGGAGGCCACCAAGTTCACCGAAGTCGGCTATGTCGGCAAAGACGTGGACGCCATCATTCGCGACTTGGCCGAAATCGCCGTCAAACAAGAGCGCCAAGCGCAGGTGCTGCGCGTGCGCGCCGGCGCCGAAGATGCCGCCGAAGAGCGGATTTTGGACGCACTGATTCCCAGCGCGCGCGCCAGCGATGGCGCCTCTGGCGCACCCGCCACCGAGAGCACCGCGCGCCAGGTGTTTCGCAAAAAGCTGCGCGAGGGCCAGTTGGACGACAAAGAGATCGAGATCGATGTGGCCGATGCGCGCCCGCAGGTCGAAATCATGGGCCCACAAGGCATGGAAGAAATGGCCGAGCAGCTGCGCGGCGTCTTCAGCCAAATGGGCCAAGAGCGGCGCCACACGCGCAAACTGCCGATTGCCGAGGCACGCAAACTGCTGATCGAAGAAGAAGCGGGCAAGCTGGTCAACGAAGACGACATCAAAACCCGCGCGCTGGCCAGCGCCGAGCAAAACGGTATTGTGTTTATTGACGAAATCGACAAAGTCGCCTCGCGCCAAGACAGCAGCAACGCCGACATTTCGCGCCAAGGCGTGCAGCGCGATTTGCTGCCGCTGGTCGAAGGCACCACCGTATCGACCAAATACGGCCTGATCAAAACCGACCATATTTTGTTCATTGCTTCGGGCGCGTTCCACGTCTCCAAGCCCAGCGACTTGATCCCGGAGCTGCAAGGGCGCTTTCCGATCCGCGTTGAACTCGAATCGTTGTCGGTGCAAGACTTTGAGGCCATCTTGATGCAGACGCAGGCCTCGCTGGTCAAGCAGTACCAAGCCCTGCTGGCGACTGAAGGCGTAGCGCTGGAGTTCTCTGGCGAAGGCATTACGCGCTTGGCGCAAATTGCCTTTGACGTCAACGAGCGCACCGAAAACATCGGCGCGCGCCGACTCTCGACGGTGATGGAGCGCCTGCTGGACGAAGTCAGCTTTGACGCCGCCCAGCGCGATGGCCAAACCGTGCAGATTGACGCCGCCTACGTCAACGAACGCCTGCAAGCCCTGAGCCAAGACGAGGATTTGTCGCGCTATATTTTGTAAGC
>JAGNSH010000203.1 GCA_017988165.1 Giesbergeria sp.
GGCTACGTGGTGCCGCAGGTGGCCAGCGTGTTTGCCGGCAGCAAGCGCGCGCTGCCGTTCCTCACCGTGGCGATGCTGGCGCTGAGCGACTTTGTCCGCAGTTTTGGGCTGGCGCTGCTGGGTGCTTTGGTTTTGATAGCTATCAGCGCGCGCTGGGCCTTGGCCAGAGAGGTATTTCGCCAAAAATTTGATGCCGCGTGGCTGAATGTGCCCATCGTTGGCAAACTGGCGCGCGGCTACAACGCAGCGCGCTTTGCCAGCACGCTCGCCATGCTGGCGGGGGCCGGTGTACCCATTCTGAAAGCGCTGCAAGCCGCCGCCGAAACCCTGAACAACCGCGCCATGCGCGCCGACGCTCTCGACGCGCTGGTGCTGGTGCGCGAGGGCGCACCGCTGGCCTCGGCGCTGGCGCAGAAAAAGCGCTTTCCGGGGCTGCTGGCAATGTTTGCGCGCCTGGGCGAGCAGACCGGCCAGTTGCCACTGATGCTGCAGCGCGCCGCCGTGCAACTGTCGACCGAAGTGCAGCGGCGCGCTATGCAGCTGGCCACCATCTTGGAGCCGCTGCTGATTGTGGCGATGGGGCTGGTGGTGATGCTGATCGTGCTGGCGGTGCTGCTGCCCATCATCCAGCTCAACCAGTTTGTCAAATAAACCAGAGGCGATAAACCATGACGGCTACCGATATGCCCCCTGCCCCCGCCGCCGCGCCCGACAAGCTGGTGGTGGCAATTTCGTCGCGCGCGCTGTTTGATTTTGAGGAAGAAAACCAGCTGTTCGACTCGGGCCAAGCCGCCGACTACATGCAGTTGCAGCTAGAGAGGCTGGAGGTGCCAGCGCGCCCCGGCGTGGCGTTTTCGTTGGTCAAAAAACTGCTGGCCTTTAACACGCCCGAGCAGCAGCGTGTGCAGGTGGTGGTGCTGTCGCGCAACGACCCGGTCAGCGGAATGCGGGTGTTTCGCTCGGCGCAGGCGCATGGCGTGGCCAGCGTGCAGCGCGGTGTGTTTACGCAGGGCGCGGCGCCGTTTCGCTATTTGCGCCCGCTGGGCGCGCATTTGTTTTTGTCGGCCAACGCCGCCGATGTGAATGAGGCGCTGGCGATGGGTTTTCCGGCAGCGCGCGTCGCCACGCAGTCAGCGCAGGCCAGTGCCTTGCACCCGCACGAGGTGCGCATTGCCTTTGACGGCGACGCGGTGCTGTTTAGTGACGAGGCCGAGCGGGTTTACCAATCGGCGGGGTTGGACGCCTTTCAAGCGCACGAGCGCGAAAAAGCCCTGCAACCTTTGCCCGCCGGCCCGTTCAAACCGTTCTTAACAGCTTTGCACCGGCTGCAGCACAGCCAGCACCAAGATGTGCCCGAGATGCGCATTCGCACTGCGCTGGTGACGGCGCGCGGCGCCCCAGCGCACGAGCGCGCCTTGCAAACGCTGATGAGCTGGCGCATTGCGGTCGATGAGGCGATGTTTTTGGGCGGTCTGCCCAAGGGCGAGTTTTTGCGTGAGTTTGAGCCCGATTTTTTCTTTGACGACCAAACCGGCCATGTCAGCGCCGCCGCCATCCACGTGCCCTCGGGCCATGTCAGCAGCGGTATTGCCAACCAAGCCGCAGCGGCACCCGTGTGACGCTCACGCGAGCGGCCCGCTGTGGGCCAAGGAGTTTCAAATGCGATTTTTACGCCCGATGATGGTGGTGTGGCTGCTGGGTGCTGCGGCTGTGGCCGGCGCCCAACAGGCGGCCCCCGCCAGTCCCGCCAATCCCGACGGCGCGCCCCTGAGCAAGGGCGAAATCAAAGCCATACGCGACTTTAAGCTGCTGGACTTTAATGGCGACGGCAAGATAAGCCGCGCCGAGGTGGCGCTGTTTCCGCGCTTGGCAGCGGCCTTTAACGATGCCGACACCAACCACGACAACTATCTAAGCTATGAAGAAGTGCGCGCTTATGCGGTGGTCTACCGCGCCGAGCGAGAGCGCCAGCGGGAGCGAGAGCGAGAGCGGGAGAGGGCAGCGCAAAGCCAAAAAGAGCCGGAAAAGCCGCACATCAAGGGCGGCCAGGGCGCTTGATGCTGGGGTCGGTGTAGGTCAGCGGCTCGTCGTCTTTGACTTGCTGGGCCATGCGTTCGGCCAGGGTGACTTTGTTGATGTCTTGCGCCAATTCAATCGCGCTGCCACTGGCGCGCCACATCTCGCGCAGCAGCTCTAGCAATTGCTTGTAGACCGGCTCTTTGGGCGGCTCTTCGGGCTCTTTGACGGTGTCTTGTTTTTTGGTTTCTGTCCAGTCGCGGTTGGGCGCGTCGGGCGCAGACGGTTTGTCGGGCGTTTTGATGATGGCGCCCTCGCCGAGCCGGTCCATCGACTCGACCGGGTTGGGGGCTTGAATTGGCCGCACTGCCGCTGCGCCAGAGGCCCCAGTGGAATACAAATCAGCGCCTAGCGATTGCCAAGACGACGTTCGATCTACAGGTGGTATTTGCATGACAGTGGCCTATGGTGAATGGGTTGGTGAAACGGCCCTTACAGCCTCCTCGTGCATCCTATTTCGGCAATAAACAGGATTTATGAAGGGCTTATTGGCCTATTGAAACGCAACCAAGGGTTTCTGTCTATTGAGCACCAGCTGTCGATGGACGATTTTGGGCACTCATAAAAATCGCTCTAGCAGACGCTGCGAGGCTTTATCGAGGGCATTGGTGTCACGCACCGCGTATTGCACGCCGTCGCCCGCAGCAATCAGCAGCGCGCGGCTGCCGCGCAGGCGGCGGATGTCTTCTTCGCCTTTAAGCAGCAACTGCGCCGCACCGCGATCGGTCTCCACCGTCCAAGTGCAGGGCGTGGAAAAGCTCGATACGCTGCAAATGCGCTCAATCACCGGCACAAATTCGCGCAGTGCCAATTCTTCTTCTAGCAGGCTGCGCGCTGGTGCGGGCACATCGGCCAAGCGCTCCAGCCACAGCAGTTCATGGCCGTCACTGCCAATCAGCGACAAACCTTCGTCCGGCGCGGCAATCGGAAAGGCGCGCACCGGCACCACGTCGGCGTGGACGGTGCCATCGGGCAAAGTCAGCACCAGTCGGCCATGCGGATTTCTTTGTAATTGCAAGGATATTTGCTGGGCGCGGGACAGTTCAGGGGTGCTCATGGGGTTTGGCTTTGAATCGGGAGAATCGGGGCCGCGTGCAGCAGCACACCGGCGGCTTGGGCGTCTTCTTCGGCGCGGCGCGCTTGGGCTTCGTACAAACGCCAGTAAGCGCCTTGGCGGGCCATCAGCTCGTCGTGCGGGCCGATTTCGACAATTTCACCGCGATCCATCACCACCAGCCGGTCGGCTTTGCGCAGCGTCGACAGGCGGTGCGCAATGGCAATGGTGGTGCGGCCCTGCACTAGGTTGTCCAGCGCTTTTTGGATTTCTTTCTCGGTCTCGGTGTCCACGGCAGAGGTGGCTTCGTCGAGGATCAGGATGCGCGGGTCGATCAACAGGGCGCGCGCAATGCTGATGCGCTGGCGCTCGCCGCCCGACAGACCTTGGCCGCGCTCGCCGACCAGCGAGTCGTAGCCGTGCGCCAAGCGCAAGATAAATTCGTGGGCGTGCGCGGCGCGGGCGGCGGCCATGATGTCGGCGCGGGTGGCCTCGGGTTT
>JAGNSH010000204.1 GCA_017988165.1 Giesbergeria sp.
CCGATGCGCCGCGTGATTCGCCTGCTGCAAGACCAGCGCGAGGCGCGCTACAAACTGCTGCGCGGCTACTTTCATGGTGCTGATGACGACACCGTCAACGAACGCGATCAGGCGCGGCTGTCCACTGTCACGCTGCCGTTGGGTGCAAAAGCATTAGGCCAGCCGCTGGGCCAGCTGGCGCTGCACGCCATGGGCGTCGAAGTAGTCAACCTGCGCCACGGCAATGGCCACATGGCCTCGCCCAGTGACGACGCCGTGCTAGCCGAAGGCGACACCTTGGTGCTCTCGGGCCACCCGACCGCCCTGGCGGTGGCGCAAGACAAGCTGCTGCGCGGCTAAGGGCATCGCAGCGCCAGCGCAGCCCCGGCCTGTTTACACTGACTTTCTTATCGTCCGCCCTCTGACCGAGCACCCGCCGCCATGCCACACCGCAACACCCACGACTACCTTCGCCAGCACATCCGCACCGTTTCTGACTGGCCAGTGCCGGGCGTGCAGTTTCGCGACATCACGCCACTGCTGCAAAACCCCAAGGTGTTTCGCGTGCTGATAGATGCTTTTGTACACCGCTATATGGACAGCAATTTGCGCCCCGACGTGGTCGCCGGACTGGATGCGCGCGGTTTTATTTTGGGAGCGGTGGTGGCTTACGAGCTCAATGTCGGTTTTGTACCCATCCGCAAGAAAGGCAAGCTGCCCTTCACCACCGTGGCAGAAACCTACGAGCTGGAATACGGCAGCGCCACCGTCGAACTGCACGCCGACGCCGTCAAACCGGGCGATCGGGTGCTGCTGATTGACGACCTGATCGCCACCGGCGGCACCATGATGGCCGGGCGCAAATTGCTAGAGCGCTTGGGCGCCACCGTGATGGAGGGCGCCGCCATTGTCGATTTGCCCGAGCTAGGCGGCTCGCAGCGCCTCAAAGACAGCGGCTTGGCGCTGTTTACGCTGGTCGACTTCAACGGCCACTGAGGCTTACAACTCGCCGTATTGGGTGTTGCTCAGGCTTTGCGCGCGGCTCTCTTGCTCGGGCATCACCGTGTCGGCAAAGTCGCTGCTCGGGGCGGGGCGGCGCGGGCCAGAGCGCTGCGCCATACCCGGCGCGGGCGTGCTAGCAGTCGGTGCGCGGGCTGCAGCCGAGGCCAGGGCTTGCTTGAAGGCGGCGACTTCATCGGCCTCAATCGGCTCAAAACGCGGCACCACCAAACGCACCGGCGCAGCAGCGCTGGGCCGCTCCAGCGGCGCCGGCATCGAGTTGCGCGTCAACGCCGCGCTGACGCTAGGGCGCGCTAAGTCGGGCGTGCGCACCGGGTTGGCGGACAAAGGCGCGTGCGTAGAGTGGGCAGGATGGGCAGGGTGCGCGGGCTGGGCCACAGGCGCCGCAGCCGGTTTAGCGGCTGTGGCTGTGGCTATGACTGGACTAGCGCCGGCATTGACGTGCTCGTTGATACGCCAATACACCGCCGTGACGGCAATGCTGTAGCGCGCTTTAGCGGTCTGGGCGATCAGGGCTTCGATCTCACTCAAGCGCACGGTCTCACCGCCGAACTCAGGCGCCAAGTCCATCATCACCAAAAACTGCAGGCCACGCGGATCGAGCGATAGCACCTTGAACTTGTAACTGGCCGACAGCACGCCAGCGCACACCATGGCATCGCGCACGACGATGTACAGCAACTCGCGCCGCTCCATGCGCTCGTTTTTCGTCGCCGCAGTGTGCTCGGGGCCCGCCGGCGCAGGCTTGTGCGTGCGGCCCGGCTGAGAGGCGGGCGCACCGGCATTCAAGGGGGCTGAAGGCTGGGGCAATGGCCGCTTAGCGGCAGGCTTGCGCATGAACCAGCTGAAAAATGACATGACTTTCTTTCTGCGGACAACACGGTATAAATCCGAAAAGAGTGTAACGTGTGCGTCACCTGCGCCCCTACCGCCACGGGCACCAGCCAATGTAACGGTGCAAAAGTGTCAGGTCGCCGCAACGCGGCGGCGGCGATTGCTCAAACGCCGCGCCAACACCGAGCCGGCCGCCATCGCCAAACCCAAGGCCAGCGCCGGCTGGCGGTTGCTCAACTCAATAAAGCGCAAGCTGGTCAGCCCCCACAATTTGCTCGCCGCCGCTGCCTGCACCGAAGCGCTGCGCGGGCGCTGCGAAAAGAACGCCCCCTCGCCTACCGCCGAGCCGCTGCCGACGATGGCCAGGCGCAAACGCTCTTTTTCGTCTTCGTAATGGACGCTGAGGCTGCCGCTTTCAATCAGATACAGCGTTCGCTCACTGGCGCCCCGGGTGAACAGCACTTGCCCAGCGGCCAGCGAGCATTGCTGCAAATACGGCGCCACCGTACTCCACTGCGCGGGGGTAAACGGGTCAATCATGCTGTCTTCGCCGACAGCGTGGACAAAGGCTTGGATCAGGCCCGACAAGTCGGTCTGGTGTGCGGAAAAAGAAACGAGATTCATAAGAGGCCAAAGCTAACGACATTGGGCGCGCAACACAAGCGCGCCTTACCGCTGATTACACCGTTGACATCCTCATTTACCAATGCAAAAGCTAGAAAAAATCACCCCCAGCAAGTCGTCGGACGAAAACTCGCCGGTAATTTGATTCAGCGCGTTTTGCGCCAAGCGCAATTCTTCGGCCAGCAAGTCCAGCGCTGGGCCGGCGCAGTGCAACTGGGCCGCCGCTTCCATCAGGTGTGCGTCTACCGCTTGCAGCGCCTGCACATGGCGCGCGCGGGCAATAAACACCCCTTCGGGCGCTGACTGCCAGCCGGCCACTTGCAGCAGCGTGCGCCGCAGCGCGTCCAGTCCCTCGCCGGTGCGGGCCGATAAACGCACGCGGGTGTGCGCGCCCTCGGTCTGCGCTGGTGGCAGCGTGTGGTCGGGCGCCACGCAGTCGCTTTTGTTCCAGACATCGATGATGGGCACATTTTTAGCGGCTTTTTGCGCCATAGCCCTTGCTATGACTGCGTCAGCAGCTCTGTATTCGATAGCATCGCAGCGGCTTAAATCGTGCAGAAACAGCACCGCATCGGCGCCGGCAATTTCATCCCACGCGCGTTCAATGCCCATGCGCTCGACCTCGTCTTGGCTGTCGCGCAGCCCGGCGGTGTCGATCACGTGCAGCGGCACGCCTTCGATTTGAATCGTCTGCTGCACCTTGTCGCGCGTAGTGCCGGCAATGGGGGTGACGATGGCCAGCTCGGCGCCGGCCAGCGCGTTCAAGAGCGAGCTTTTGCCCGCGTTGGGCTGACCGGCAATCACCACTTTGATGCCCTCGCGCAACAGCGCGCCTTGCTGCGCGCGCTGCATCACCTGCGCCAGCGTTTGCTGCAAATTTGAGAGCTGCCCGCTGGCGTCGGCCTTGCGCAAGAAGTCGATTTCTTCTTCCGGAAAATCCAGCGTTGCCTCGACCAGCATGCGCAAATGGATCAGTGCATCGCGCAGCAGGTGAATCTGCCCGGAGAACTCGCCCGCCAGCGAGCGGCTGGCGCTGCGCGCGGCGGCCGCGGTGGAGGCGTCGATCAAATCGGCAATCGCCTCGGCTTGGGCCAAGTCGATTTTGTCGTTGAGAAACG
>JAGNSH010000205.1 GCA_017988165.1 Giesbergeria sp.
TCCAAATCAAACCACCAGCCGTGCAGCACCAGCGTGCCGGCCTCGACGCGCTCGCGCACCCACGGGTAGGTCAACAGGTTTTTCAGCGAGCCGGAAATCGAGGCGCGCTCGACCAAATGGGCGTTCTCGCGCAGGCGCTGCAGCGACACTTGCAGCGGCAGGCCTTCGTCGTCGGTTTCGCTCAAAAACAGGCGGCTGGCGTCCATCGCCATCGACACCCAGTTGCCGATGAAGTCGCGGTCGGGCCACTCGCCGCCGGCGGCGCCCAGCATGGCTTTGATGCCGCCGCAGTGCGCGTGGCCCAGCACGATGATGTGGTCCACCTTCAGGTCGCGCACCGCGTATTCAATCGCCGCGCCCGCGCCGTCGTAGTGGCGCCGGCGATCGCACGGCGGCACCAAGTTGGCGACGTTGCGCAGCACAAACAACTGGCCCGGCGCCGCGTCCGACAGCAAGGTCGGATCAACGCGCGAGTCGCTGCACGAAATCAGCATCGCCGGTGGCGACTGGCCCAGCTCGACCAAGCCGCGCATCAGCGTGTTGTTCTCTTCATAAAAGCGGGTGCGAAAGCGCCGAATGCCGTCCAGCAAATGGCTGATATCGCGGCACGGTGTGCCCGCTGCGGGCGTGGGTTGGTTGGACATCCGGGAGGCCTTTTAAAAAAGAGAACGGTTAGAAAAAACGGATACGAAATTTGCACACATCTCACGAAAAATTGCGCAAAAGACCCGCATTTTGCCTGCGCCAGCGCCCCGCTAGGGCGCCCACGGCGCTTCCAGCAGCAGCACGTTGCAATCGTTTTGCCGCTGGTAGTGCAGCGCGCGCAGGTAGTGGCGCATCAGGCGCAGCCCGTGGCCGCCAACGCGTGCGTCGTCCAGCGACGCCGCCAGCGCCGGCGAGGCCTGCGCCGTCGGGTCAAACACTGCGCCGTTGTCGGCAATGCGCAGCCACACGCTGTCGCCGCTGCCGCTGCCGCTGCCGCTGCGCGCGCACTCCAAGCGCAGCTGCAGCGGCGCGCCGCCAGCGGGCGCGCTGGCGTAAGAGATGAGGTTGGTCAGCGCCTCGTCGGCGCACAGCGTCAGCGCAAACAGCGTGCGCGCCGGCCAGCCATCGCGCTGGGCCAAGCCCTCCAGCCACGCCAGCGCGCTCGACAGCCCAGCGGGCGAGGGCTCGGGGCACAAAACATCCGGCTCGGCCAGCGGGGCGGCAACATCAACAGCAGAAAAAGGAACGCTCATTCAAGGGCCTCAGTGGTCAAAATGCAAACAAAGGGCCGACGGCGCCGTGCCAGTGCCCGCCGTGGTGCCGATGCGGTCGGCCAAATGGCGCAGCAGCACGCCCGAGACTTGGCGCAGCGCCGCGTCCAGCGCAGCATCGCCCTCGTCGCCATCGCCCTCCAGCAAGGCTTCGAGCGACAACGCGGGCGACGGCGCGGCCGCAGCGCCCCACTGCAGCGGCGCGCCGCGGTGCAGCAGCTCGATATCAAGATTGAACTCGTCAAAGCTGCCGCGCACGCCCACCAGCGAGCGAGCGCCCGCGCCGGCAATGGCCTCGGCCCCTTCCAGCGCAGCTTGGGCGGCGCGCTGCACCACCGCGCGGCGCGCGCCCCAAGCGGCGCCTTGGCGCTCGACAAAGTCGGTGATGTCTTGGGGCAGGCGCGCGCTGGCGGCGTCCAGCGCCTGCTCGCTGCGCTGGGCCGTGCCCAAGCGAAACAGCATGTTCAGCGCCACCACCAATAGGCCCGCCACCACCAAGCTGCTGCCCAGCAAAAACTGCAAACCTTGGGGCGCGGTTTTGACCAGCTCGGGCATCAGCATCACCGTCAAGCCGGCGCTGATCGACAGGCCAACGGTAAAAATGCCCCGGCTGTCCATCGCGCGCGAGGCGATCAGCTCAATGCCCGAGACAATCAAAAACCCGGCCGCATACAGCTCGACCGCGCCCAGCACCGGCGCGGGAATCAAGGTCAGCGCCAGCGTCGCTTGCGGCAAAAACGCCACCAGCGCCAGCAGCAGCGCCGTGGCCAAGCCAATCGCCCGCGCTGTGGAGCGGGTGGCATGGGCCAGCGCAATATTGGCCGAGCACACGCAGCTGGGGAACGCCCCCAGCAGCGCCGCCGCCATATCGCCCACGCCATTGGCGCGGATGCCGCCGCCCACGGCCTGCATGTTGGCGCGCTTCCAGTCGGCATCTTCCATCTTGTCCATGATGACCACGCTGCCCAACATATCGAGCTGGGTGAGCACAGAGACCAGCACCAGCGCCACCACCAGCGCCGGGTCAATCTGCCACACCGGCGCATACCAATGCGGCAAGGCCAGCACCGGAGCGCTGCCCAGCGTGTCCAGTCCGCGCAGCTCGCCGGTGGCGGCGGCAACCACCACGCCAATCACAATGCCCGCCAGCAACCCCAGCAACCGGGTGCGCCGCCCACCCCACACCGACAGCAACACAATGCAGCCCAGCGTGGCGCTGGCAATCACCACGCTGACCGGGTTGATGGCCCACTGCGCATCCACCCCCAGCGCGTGGCGCATCGCCGGCTCGACCAGCCCCAGCCCGCCCATGCACACCACCGTGCCCGCCACCGCCGGCGGAAAGAGCGCCCGCATCCGCTGCACCAGCGGCCCCACCAGCAAGGCGGTAGAGCCATAAATCAAGGTGGCGACGGCCATGCCGCCCGGCCCGTGCGCCACCACCAGCGCCGCCACCACGGTGATAACAAACGGATTGGGCATATGCACCAGCAGCAGCCCGCTGCCCAGGCGCCCGCCCCACGCCTGCAAACCGGTGCACAGCGCCATGCCCAGCAGCGTCATCGCCACCATCGACTGGGTGCCTTGGCGGTCTAGGCCGGCAATTTGCGCCGTGGCCAGCACGTAGGTGATGAAAGCCATCGCCGTGGCCGCGTGCTGCGCCGCCAGCAGCCACAGCGCAGCGCCGGGCACGCGGTCGTCGCTGCCAAACAGCCAATCGGCAGGGCGGCGGCGCGCCGGTGAGGGCGCAAAGCGAAAAAATCCCAAGGAGGAAAAGGGGCGAAAAATCAAAATCAGCCAAGAAAAAAGATAAAAATCAGCCCGGCAAAGCCACACTGGCCGCCCGCGCAGGCCACGGTATCATCGCCGCAGCACTGAATTTTGTGACAAATTTTTTGCCCCCCACGCCCATTTCTGCCCCCACTAGCCCCTCTTTTTTTGCCATGACTATTGCCATCGAAACCGCCGCCAACGCCCAAATCGTCGCCCTGCAAGGCCAAATCAACAGCACCAACGCGGCCAGCACCGAGGCAGAAATTCTGGCCCTCGTCACCGCCGGCCAAAAAAACCTGCTGCTCGATTTTTCAGCGCTGGACTACATCTCCAGCGCCGGCCTGCGCTTGGTGCTGGTGGTGGCTAAGCGCTTAAAGCAAGACGGCGGCAAGCTGGTGCTGTGCGGCATGCAAGCGCATATCCGCGAAGTGTTTGACATCAGCGGTTTTCTCGCCATCCTCAACGTGGTTGAGACGCGCGCCGAGGCGCTGGCCAGCCTCTAAAGCGGCGCACTGGCAAGCTCTTATATGGGTGAATTTGA
>JAGNSH010000054.1 GCA_017988165.1 Giesbergeria sp.
CCACCACCTGGGTGCAGATCATTAAGGCAGTGCTGTTGCTGGCCGGTGTGACCTTCATGGCTTTCATGGTGCTGGCCAATTACGGCTTCAGCCCTGAAGCGCTGTTTGCCAAGGGCGTTGAAGTGCGCACCGCCATTGCTGCCAACAAGGGCGCTACGCCTGAGCAAGCTGCTGTAGCCGGTCTGGGCATCATGGGCCCTGGTGGCTTCATTAAAGATCCGATCTCTGCCATCTCCTTCGGTATGGCTTTGATGTTCGGTACCGCTGGTTTGCCACACATCCTGATGCGCTTCTTCACGGTGCCTGACGCCAAGCAAGCCCGCAAATCGGTGCTGTGGGCGACCACTTGGATTGGCTACTTCTACGTGCTGATTTTCATCATCGGTTTTGGTGCCATCACCATGGTGCTGACCAATCCCGAGATGTCCGACGTCGTCAACGGCGTGATCCACGGCGGCGCAGGTACGGCCAACATGGCAGCGGTGCTGGTGGCCAAGTCGGTCGGCGGCAACGTGTTCTACGGCTTTATCTCGGCAGTGGCTTTTGCCACCATCCTGGCGGTGGTTGCGGGTCTGACGCTGTCGGGCGCTTCGGCGGTGTCGCACGACTTGTACGCTACGGTATTCAAGAAGGGCAACGCCGACAGCGCTTCCGAGCTGAAGGTCTCGCGTATCACTACGCTGGCTTTGGGCGTGATTGCTGTGGTGCTGGGCATCGCCTTTGAGCGCCAGAACATTGCGTTCATGGTGTCGCTGGCTTTCGCGATTGCTGCGTCGGCTAACTTCCCGGTGCTATTCTTGTCGGTGCTGTGGAAAGACTGCACCACACGCGGCGCTGTGGTCGGTGGCTTCATGGGCCTGATCTCGTCGGTGGGCCTGACCGTGGTGTCGCCTTCGGTGTGGGAAGCTACGCTGGGTAACCCCAAGGGTTCGGCACTGTTCCCCTACACCTCGCCAGCGCTGTTCTCCATGACCATTGGTTTCATCGGTATCTGGCTGTTCTCGATCACTGACAAGAGCGCCAACGCTGCCCGTGAGCGCGCTGCGTTCCCGGCACAGCAAGTGCGTTCGGAAACTGGTCTGGGTGCTGCGGGCGCTTCGGGCCACTAAGATCCAACCGTCTAAGACAGGCTTCGGCCTGTCAGCAGACATAAAAAAACCGGACTTTAAGTCCGGTTTTTTTTCGCCTGAAGTGCCATTGTTTAGTCGGCAGCTATCAGCCAGCGGTTGACTTGCGCCACGCTGCTTTGGCGGTCTTCGCCGACCAGCGATTGCAGGCGCAGGTAGGACACCAGATAGACGTAGCGGGCCTGCGCTAAGTCGCGCTGGGCCAAGGTCTTTTGTTGCACCGCGTTCAATACGTCGAGGGTGGTGCGAATGCCGGCTTCAAAGGATTTTTGGTTGGAGCGCAGTGCTTGCTCGCCTGAGCGCACGGCTTGCTCTAAGGCTTGGATACGCAGCACCCCTTCCGTCATGCCGCGAAACTCGCGGTGTACGCGCACGCCCAAGTCCAAACGTGTGGCTTCTAGCATTTCGCGGGCGCGTTCATGGGCGGCTACGGCTTGGCGCACGGTCGAGCTGACGTAGCCGCCGGCGTATAGCGGCACGTTGAGCTGTAGGCCCAAAACCTTGTTGTCATAGCGTGAGTTGACGCTGGTGACGCTGTCGCTGCTGCTGCGTGCCCATTGCGCGATGGCGTCCAAGGTAGGTTTGTGGCCGGCTTGGGCTTTGGTAATTTCTTGTTGTGCTGCCTCCATTTGCGCGCGCAGGGCTTGCATTTCGGGGCTGGTTTGTTCGGCGCGCTCTATCCACGCCTCGACGCTGGCCGGCATGGGCGCGCTGGGCGTAAATTGCTGCACATCGAGGGCGGCTAGGCGGTCAACATTTTGACCAGTCAACACTTCCAAGCGGTGGCGGGTGAATTCGACGTTTTGCTGTGCTTCGAGTTCTTGCGCCAGCGTCATGTCCAGCCGCGCTTGGGCTTCGTCGATGTCAGTGCGGGTGCCAGAACCTGCGGCTAGGCTTTTTTGTGCGGCGTCAAGCTGCGTGCGGTAAGTGGTTTTTTGTGCCGCGACCAGTGCTTGCTGGTCTTGCGCTAGCAGGGCGTCGAAATAGGCTTCGCCCACGCGCGTGACCAAAGATTGCTCGTCGTGCTCTAGCGTGGCGTCAGCGTCTGCTACCTGGGCTTGGGCTTGGCGCACCAAGGCACTGAGGTAGGGGCGGTACAGCGGCTGGCGTACTGACAGCGTTTGGTTGCCGCTGTAGTAGTTGTTTTTTTGCGTCACCGGCTGGTTGAGCATATTGCGCGTTTTGCTGGTCAGGTCGTTGTAGTTGCGCCCCGCGCTGAATGAGACATTGGGCAAGCGCTGCGCCTGCGCTTGGGGCAGTAGCTCGCGGCGCGACTGGGCGCCGGCGCGGGCGGCGCGGATGGTGGCGTCGTTGTCGTAGGCGGCGTCATAGGCTTGGCGCAAGTCCAGCGACCACGCCGGCGTGGCCAGGCTGCACAGTGCCAGACAGGCGCTCACTAAGCTAGTCAGGCGCAGGCCGGTGCGGCCCGCCAGCGAGGCGGTGGGGTACTTGAGGTGCTTGAAGTGCTTGAAGTGCTTGAAGGTTGGCATGGTTTCACTCTTCCGTCATCGATGCTGCCAAACGCTTGGTCAGCGGGTGCAGCAGGTAGGTCAGCATGGAGCGCTCGCCGGTTTTGAAGATCACTTCGACTGGCATACCGGGCTGCAGCTGGCGTTTGCCCAGGTGCTTGATGCCTTCGGGCGTGACTTGCACGCGCGCCAAGTAGTACGGCACATTGGTTTGTGGCTCGGTCAGCAGGTCGGCCGAGACAGAGACCACCTTGCCCTGCACCACCAGTTGCGGTGAGTGGGCAAATGACGAAAAGCGCACATCTACCGGCAAATCAGCGTGGACGCGGTCGATCAGGTGCGGTGCTACATGGGCTTCGAGCAGCAGTGGCGCGTCCTCGGGCACGATGTCCATCAGTTTTTGGCCGGGTTGGACGATGGCACCGACGGTTTGGATGGCCAAGCTGACCACTTGGCCGCTGGCGGGTGCTTTGATGTCGGTGCGGCCCAAGTCGTCGGTGACAGCGTGCAGTTTTTCGTTGTCGGCCAGCACTTCGCGGCTGACATCGGCCAGCTGGGTTTCCACTTCTTTGCGGTATTCCTGCTGGCGCGAGAGAGCGCGCTGGCGCAGCTCGTTGATGCTGCGCTGGGCGCGCACGGTGTTGCCTTGCAAGTCGGCCAGCGCCGAGCTGTTGTCGGCCACCATGCGCTCCATCTCCAGCTGGCGGTTGCGCGGGGCGTAGCCCTCGGTCACCAAACCGCGCAGGTGCGAGAGCTCTTCATGGATTAGGCGCTGCTGGCTGCGGCGGTTTTCCAAGATGCCGCTGTAGGCTTGCAGCAGCCCTTGCTGGCCTTGGATGTTTTCTTCAATCGACTGCAAGTCTGAGCGCAACAGGCTGCGCCGCGTCATAAACAGCTGTTCTTGGTTTTGCATTTGCGCGCGGATCAGCGGGTCGCTGGCGGCAGCTTGCAAGTCGGGGTGGAAGGTGATGCTGGACTGCTGGCTTTGCTCGGCCAGCAAGCGCCCTTGCATGGCGCGCAGACCCAAGTAGCGTTGGCGCACCGCTTCGTAGTTGGAGCGCGCCACGGCGGAGTCCAGCTTGATCAGCAATTGCCCTTCTTGCACTTTGTCGCCTTCGCGCACCAGCACTTCTTTGACGATGCCGCCGCTCAAGTGTTGTACGGCTTTGCGCTTGGTGTCGATGGCGACGCTGCCTTGTGCCGGCACGCCTTCGTCCAGCGGCGCTAGCGCGGCCCACAGCAAAAAGCCGCCAAAGGCAATCGCCAGCGCCCACAGGCCAATGCGCCCAGCGTCAGATTTGGCAGGAGCGTCAGCAGCTGCTGAAGAGGAGGAGTAGGCGGCGTCGGCAGGCGCCCCCAGTGTTTTTGGATTCAACAAATTTTTGACCATGTCAGTACCCGACAGAAGAAGACATCAATAAAAGAAGCGGGGCAGAAAAGAGGCGGCTGTGGCGTTATGCCGGCTGTAGGGCACTGCCCGGCGGTGGCGCTGGCGGTGTGGGCGACGGCGCTTGTGCTTGGGTTTGGCGGGCAGCGTTGGCCTGCGCTGCTTGCAGCGCTGCTACCACGGCTTCGCGTGGGCCGTCGGCTTGGATTTGGCCGTTTTGCAGAATCAGCAGCCGGTCAGCCACGCCGACGATGCCGGGGCGGTGGGTGATGAGAAACACCGTGCAACCGCGCGCCTTGAGCTGCAGCACGGTGCGCACCAGCGCCGCTTCGCCGACGTCATCCAAGTTGGCATTGGGCTCGTCCAGCACCACCAGCACCGGGTCGCCATACACCGCGCGCGCCAGACCAATGCGCTGGCGCTGCCCGCCCGAGAGCAGGTTGCCGGCTTCGCCAATCGGCGTGTCATAGCCCTTGGGGAAACGCAAAATCATTTCGTGCAGACCGGCGCTCTTGGCAGCAGCAATCACCTTGGTCGAATCTACTTCGCCAAAGCGGGCAATGTTCTCGGCAATCGATCCTTCGAGCAATTCGATGTCTTGCGGCAGGTAGCCCAAATAGGGGCCCAGCTCGTTGCGATCCCAGCCGTTGACCGGCAGGTTGTCCAGCAGCACTTCGCCGGCCATCGTCGGCCAGATGCCGACCATGCAGCGCGCCAAGGTGGATTTGCCTGAGCCTGAGGGGCCAAGCACGACCGTCACCGTGCCCGCAGGTACTGCGGTGGTGATGCCTTTCAAGATGGGTTCGGCGCGTCCGGCGGCGGTGGCCACCACGTCCCGCAGGGTGAGCGCTCCGGTCGGCGCCACGCGCGACAGTGCTGGGTCGCGTTCAGGGTGGGTGCGCAGCAGGGCTTCAAGCCGCTCAAAGGCTGCGCGGGCGCTGATAAAACCGCGCCAAGTGTTGGCCAGCATATCGATGGGTGCCAGTGCGCGTGACATCAGCACGTTGGCGGCAATCATGCCGCCTGGCGACAACTGGCCATCAATCACCAGCAGCGCGCCTATGCCCAGCGCCAGCGATTGCTGGGTGTAGCGGATAAATTTGCTCCACGCGGTGATGCGGTGCGACAGCGCTTGCGCGCGCCCTTGCAACGCTAGCGCTTGGGCGTGGCGCTCGGCCCAGTGCGGGTGTAGGTTGTGAACCATGCCCATGGATTCGAGCACTTCAGCGTTGCGCAGTTTGCTGTGCAGGTAGGCGCCGGCTTCACTGCTGGCTTTGGCTGCCGCCTCAGACGGCGCTACCGTTTGGCGGTGGCCAAACCACACCAGCAACCCTTGTATGCAGGCAAAAAAGATAGCGGCAAAGCCCAGCATGGGGTGCAGCAGAAACAATACGAACAAATACACCGGCGCCCACGGCGTATCAAAGAAAGCCAAGATGCCGTTGCCGGTCAAAAATTGGCGGATATTGATCAGGTCGCTAAAAGCGCGTGCCGGGCTGTTGCCCGACTGGCTCAGGCGGTCTTCAAAGCTGGCGTTGAATACCCGGGTGCTGAGTATTTTGTCTAGGCGCATACCGGCACGCACCAGCACTTTGGAGCGCATCCACTCGGCAAAAGCCATCACAAAAAACAAAAACAGCGTGATCAGCGACATCACCAGCAACGTCAGCTCGCTGCGGCTGCTCATGACGCGGTCAAACACTTGCAGCATATACAGCGTTGGCGAAAGCATGAGCACGTTGGCCACCATGCTGAACACGCCGACGACGAGAAATTCACGGCGAAAGGCCCACAGTGCCTCGGCCAGCTCACTGCGGCGAAAAAATGGAGGGGTATTCATAAGGGGGTGCGATGGGGTTGCACGGTTGCAAAAATTACGACGCAGCCAAGGCGGGGTTGGGCGCACTGGCTTGGGGTCGGGCCGCCTGCGCTGGGGCCTGTGCCTGTTGTTGTTGCTGCTGTTGCTGCGCCGCTTGGTTCAGCGCGGCCAGTACCTCGTCGCGCGGGCCAAAGGCTTGCTGCTGGCCGTCGCGCAGCACCAGCATCTTGTCGGCCACGGCCAGCACGCTGGTGCGGTGGGTCATGATGACAAACGTCGTGCCGCGTTGTTTGGCGCCGGCAATGGCGCGCGCCAGAGCGGCATCGCCTTCCTCGTCTAGGCTGGAGTTGGGCTCGTCCAGCACGACAAACACTGGGTCGCCATACAGCGCCCGCGCCAAGCCGACGCGCTGGCGCTGGCCGCCTGACAGGCGTGCGCCGTCGGGGCCGACCAGTTGCGCGTAGCCATCGGGCAGCGCCAGGATGAATTCATGCAGGCCGACGGCCCGTGCCGCCGCTTCAACACGCTCAGGAATCACTTCGCCAAAGCGGGCAATGTTCTCTGCCAGCGTGCCTTCAAACAGCTCCACGCCTTGGGGGAGATAGCCCATGTGTGGGCCCAGTTCGCTCTTGTCCCAAGTGTGGACATCGGCGCCGTCTAGTCGCACCTTGCCGGCTGCGGCTGGCCACAGGCCGACCAACAAGCGTGCCAGCGTGGTTTTGCCTGCAGCCGATGGGCCGACCACCGCCAGCGCCTCGCCAGGATTGAGTGCAAATTGCACGCCGCGCAAAATTTGGGCGGTGCTGCCGGGGGCGCCGGCTACTAGGCTTTCGACCTGCAAGGCGCCGCGTGGGGCGGGCAGTGACATGGCATCGGGTTTGGCCGGCACGGTGGCCAGCAAGTGGTCTAAGCGCTGCCAAGCATCGCGCACATTCACCACCGATTGCCACTGGGTCACCACTTGCACCAGCGGTGCCAACATACGTCCACCCAAAATGGAGCCGACGATCATCATGCCGCCACCACCGTTGAGTTTGTCGTGCAGCATCAGCCAGCAGCCCAGTCCCAGCAGCATTGAGCTGAGGGTGTTTTGCAGCAACTTAGACAGTGCCTGAAAGCCGCCAGCGTGCTCCGAGGCCTTGGCTTGCAAATCCAAAAATTCGCGCTGGCGCTCCATCCAGCGCTGGTGCGTGGCGCGCAGCATGCCCATCGATTCGATCACTTCAGCATTGCGCAGCGTGCCATCGGCATATTGCTGCGCAGCAATGGCGCTGCGGTTGGCCTTCATTAATAGCGGCTTGGTGCCGCGCTCGTTGAGCCAAGCGACAAAGGTTTGCAGCACACCAAACACCAGCGCCGACCAGCCCAGTACCGGGCTGATCATGAACAGCAGCACCAACATAATCAGGGCGATGGGTGACTCCATCAGCGCCAGTAGGGCGGGCGAAAACAAAAAATCGCGCACCTGGCGAAAGTCGTTCAGCGGTTGCTGCGTGCCACCGGGCAGGCGGCGCAGATTGGCCTCAAAAATGGCCCTGAAAATGCGCCCGCTCAGTTGCCGGTCGAGTTCGACGCTGGCGCTGCGCATGAGTTCGCTGCGTGCCCACTCCAAGATCTCCATCAGTAAGTAGGCGCCCAGCACCAGCAGCGTCAACATCAACAGCGTGGCGTGGCTGCGGCTGTTGACCACGCGGTCGTACACCTCCAGCATATAACCCGATGGCGCGAGCACCAGTACGCTGGCTATCAGGCTGAACCAGCCAGCGCGTACAAAGTAGGGCTTGAGCGACCAAAGGGCAGCGCGCAGCTCTGAGGGGGGCTTTTGAGGGTTCATAAAACGTCTTCGACAATGATGTATTCAGGAATTTCACCGCTTATGCCTTCGGGCGTTTTAGTCTCTAACTCTAATGTGGCTGTAAGCAAGGCGGGTACTGCGGAAGCAGCTATTGTTTTAATAGCTTCTGGCGGGGCCAGCAAAAACGACAATTCGTAGACGCCATCGGCACGGCGGGCGAGCACGATTTCGCGCAGCTTGCTGGCATGAAACGCCTGCTCGTCCTCGGCGCGCAGCGTCAACTGAAAGCGCATCCGCCCGTCCAGCGTGAACATCGACAACTGGCCGGCTTTGAGGCTCAGGGTGTGGCGGTCAAAGTACACCGGGCACGAGTCGGCAAAGCGCAGCAGCGGCAGCGCCTTGCTGCCCAAGCGCTGCAGGCTGAACGGGCTGTCGGGGTGCTGAAACACCAGCCGGCAAGTGCGCGATACCGAATAAATGGCGTTGCACACCATCTGCGAGCCCATCTCGGGAAACTGCTCGCGCAACTGGCGGTAGGCCAAGTGGTGCAGCGCCACCCGGTTCCACACCCGCGTTTGCTGCACCAGCGGTGCCAAGGCATTGCAGACCTGTGCAAAACCAGTCTGCAAGGCTTGCAGGCGCTGCGTCTGTTCCGGCGAAGCGTTGAGTGAGATGCGCAGCATGGAAGTCATAACGGTGCGCAGTGTAGCAGTCTCTTATATGAAGTTCATATAAGAGATACGGAAAGGCGAAAAAACCACGATCGTAAATTTTTGCAAAGCGGTTGTGAGTATCTTGAATTACATTTTGCGGTTATTCCATGCTGTGTTAAGGAGCGCTGAAATGGTCTTCTCATCTATACGCAATCGCCTAGCAGCCTTGCTGCTAGGTTCTGCATTGCTTGCGCCGGCAATGGCGCAAACCGTTTTAGCGCTGCCCAGCGCGCAAAAGCCGGGAGCGGATTTGCGCCAAGCGCTGTCCATCGCCCCGGGCGAGGCACTGCGGCTGGAGCGCTTGCCGTTGGGTGAGTCTGGTGGCGAGCTGGTCAGCGCTGAACTGCGCCGCACCGATGCTGGTGCTAGCGCTGCGCTATTGGTCGTGCATTCGGGCAGCGAAGTGACGCAAACGCGCCCCGCACCCCGCGCGCACTTCACCGGTCAGCTGGTAGGCGACCCCAGCAGCAGCGTGTTTGTGTCAATTGACAGCGATGGCGCCATGCGCAGCATCGTGCGCCGTGGTGGAGATACGTTTGTCAGCGATATGCCTGCGGCTAATGCCTTTAGCTCTAGCGCATTTGGTGCCAGTGGCTCAAGTTCCGCACTGCATTCGCGCCGTGTAGATTCAGTAGTAGATGCGCCTGAACAGCCTTTTTCTTGTGAAGTGGATAGTCATTTCATTGAAAAAAATTATATTGTGCCTTCTGTGGAACTACTGCAAAGCCTACAGCGTAACAATACTCGGGCTGCTTTGAAAATTACTGCAGCATCCAGCTCCAAACGCCGTGCGGACATCATTATTGAGACTGACTATGAGCTTTATCAGCGCCTAGGCAGCAAGGAAGCTGTCAGTGCTTACGTGATCGATTTGCTTGGTTACGCCAGCTCGCAATATGAAAGTGAAATTGGTGCGCGCTTGAATGTGACGCAGATTAATGTATATACCAGTCCCAGCGATCCTTGGAGTGGTGCCAACGCCGAGGCGTTGCTTGCGGAATTGAGAGCTTATTGGAATGCTCCTATTCGCAGTAGCCAAGCGCGACACCACGTGCATCTGTTAAGTGGGCGCGATAGCGGCACCGGTATTGCTTATGTAGGTACTCTGGACAGCAGTGCAAGGTCTCACGCTTATGGCGTCAGCGCAGGGATTAAAGCAAATTTTACAGCTAATAATCCTCAGATTATTTGGGATTCTATTGTTGTTGCTCACGAAATTGGCCATGCTTTCGGCAGTTCGCACACGCACAGCTACGACAATCCTTATGCTGGGTCGTCAGAAGGGGGTGCTATCGATTGCTGCGTTTCTGAGGATGGAGGTATGCAATGCACCTCCAAGCTGGGCGGTACAGACCGCATAGGGGTATTGCCGGGTATTAATTCTATTGATGGAGGCATCTTGGGAACAGGAGCTGGCACCATCATGAGCTATTGCCACTTTATAACCGGCAACATGACCAACCTCAGTTTCAACTTTGGTACTAATCACACTCGGGGCGTTAATCCTTGGCGTGTGGCTAACGTATTGCAAAGCAGTGCCCAAACCTATCTGCCACTGGACAACGTGGTGCAAAACTATGCTCTGTCGGTCTCGCGCCAAGGCACTGGTAGCGGCACTGTGAGCAGCACGCCTGCTGGCATTGACTGCGGCAGTAGCTGCACTGCCAATTTTGCGGCTGGCACACAGGTTGCACTGGCTGCAAAGCCGGCTTCGGGCAGTAGTTTTGCTGGCTGGAGCGGCGCTTGTAGTGGCAGCACCAGCAGCTGCACCGTCAATATGAACAGCAGCCTTAGCGTCACAGCGAACTTCAATGTTGCAGCCGCCACCCGGTTGATCACCCTGAGTAAATCAGGCGCTGGTGTTGGTAATGTCACCAGCTCCCCCAGTGGCTTGAGCTGCTTGGCGGATTGCGGCGTAGCTTCGGCCAGCTTTGCCAGCAATGCGGCTATCACCCTGACTGCACAGGCTGCGACGGGTAGCCAGTTTGCCGGTTGGAGCGGCGCTTGCAGTGGTATGTCTAGCGCCTGCACCTTGGCCGCTGGCACCTCTGCGCTGAACGTGACCGCCACTTTCAATACCAGTTCGGATGGCGGTGGCGTGCTGACTGATCCGACGCTGTTTGTTGCCCAGCAATATCGCGATCTATTCAACCGCAGCCCGGATGCTGCCAGCTTGAACTATTGGGCTGGTCAACTCAAAACCGGTGCTGTCACTCAAGCGCAGCTGATTGATTTATTCATGGAGCAAGCCGACTTTAAAGACCGCTACGGCCCGCTGGTGCGCCTCTACACAGCCTACTTTCGCCGGATTCCTGACT
>JAGNSH010000055.1 GCA_017988165.1 Giesbergeria sp.
GTCGAAAAAGCCTGCGAAGTGCTCAAAGCTGCCGGCGCCAAGCGCGCCCTGCCGCTGCCGGTGTCGGCGCCGTTCCATTCCAGCCTGATGGCACCTGCTGCTGAAAAGCTGCGCGTGGCGCTGGCCGCTACCGTGCTGGCCGCGCCGCAAATTCCGGTACTCAACAACATCGACGTGGCCGTGCAGCAAGACGCTGATGCCATCCGCGACGCGCTGTACCGCCAAGCCTTTGGCCCGGTGCGCTGGGTCGAATGTGTGCAAGCACTCAAGGCGCGCGGCATCACCCACATCATCGAATGCGGCCCCGGCAAAGTGCTGGCCGGCTTGGTGCGTCGCATTGACGCTGAACTGGTTGGCGCCGCGCTGTACGACAGCGCCACCCTCAACGAAGTCAAGGAGCTGTTGGCATGAGCGAATCCACTGTAAAAGCGGCGCCTGTAGCGCTGGTCACCGGCGCCTCGCGCGGTATTGGCGCGGCGATTGCGCTGGAACTGGCCGCACGCGGCTACCAAGTGATTGGCACTGCCACCACTGACGATGGCGCAGCGCGCATCAGCCAAGCGCTGTCGGCCCACGCCGGTTGCCAAGGCGCCAGTTTGGACGTCAACGACGGTGCGGCAGTCAGCGCGCTGATTGAGCGCATCGTCAAGGAGCAAGGCGGCCTGCAAGTGCTGGTCAACAACGCTGGCATCACCCGCGACACTTTGGCCATGCGCATGAAGGACGACGACTGGGATGCCGTCATCGACACCAACCTGAAGGCGGTGTTTCGCGTCAGCCGCGCCGCCATCAAGCCGATGATGAAGCAGCGCTTTGGCCGCATCATCAACATCACCAGCGTGGTCGGCGCTTCGGGCAATCCCGGCCAAGCCAATTACGCCGCCGCCAAGGCCGGTGTGGCCGGCATGGCGCGTGCGTTGGCGCGTGAGCTGGGCAGTAGGGGCATCACCGTCAACTGCGTGGCACCCGGCTTTATCGACACCGATATGACGGCCAATTTGCCCGAAGCGCAGCAGCAAGCGCTGCAAAGCCAGATTCCGCTGGGGCATTTGGGTAAGCCCGCCGATATTGCGCACGCGGTGGCTTACCTCGCTTCGGTTGAGGCGGGCTATGTGACGGGGCAGGAGTTGCACGTCAATGGCGGAATGTACATGTAATTAAAGACAGTTCGCGCCGATTTATCCGAACGGCGGGCTGTTTCAGAGTGCATCTTTGAAGCGGCTAGAATCGCGGATTCCATTCACAACCCTGAGAAAAATCATGAGCGATATCGAAGCACGCGTTAAAAAAATCATTGCCGAGCAACTTGGCGTGGAAGAGTCCCAAGTGACCAATGAGAAAGCATTTGTCGCTGACCTCGGCGCCGACTCGCTGGATACCGTGGAATTGGTGATGGCGCTGGAAGACGAGTTCGGCATCGAAATCCCGGACGAAGACGCCGAGAAAATCACCACGGTGCAAAACGCCATCGATTACGCCACCACCCACCCCAAGGCTTAAGCGGGCGCACCGCCCCTTCTCTTTCGGGTTTAGTACACAAGGTTATTGCATGAGTCGTCGTCGTGTTGTCGTGACTGGTTTGGGCTGCGTGACTCCCGTGGGCAACACGGTAGAGCAGGCTTGGGCCAATATCCTCGCCGGTCAATCCGGCATTGATCTCATCACCAAGTTCGACACGTCGGATTTCTCTTGCAAGATCGCCGGTGAGGTCAAAGGGTTTGATCTGGGCTCCTACATGAGCGCCAAAGAGGCGCGCACCATGGACTCGTTCATTCATTTTGGCGTGGCTGCGGCAGCACAAGCCGTGGCCGATGCCGGTCTGCCCACGGGCGAAGCGCTGGACGAAGAGTTCGCTACGCGCATTGGCTGCGTCATCGGCTCGGGCATTGGCGGTTTGCCGCTGATTGAAAACACCCACACTGAGTACGTCAGCCGGGGCGCCCGGCGCATCACACCATTTTTTGTGCCCGCCTCCATCATCAACATGGTGGCCGGACAGGTGTCGATGCGCTTTGGCTTCAAAGGGCCCAACTTGGCGGTAGTCACCGCCTGCACCACGGGCCTGCACTGCATTGGTGAGGCCGGTCGCATGATCGAGTACGGCGACGCTGATGTGATGGTGGCCGGTGGCACCGAGGCGACAGTCTCGCCACTGGGCGTGGGCGGCTTTGCTGCCATGCGCGCCCTGTCGACGCGCAACGACGACCCGAAAGCCGCTTCGCGCCCGTGGGACAAAGACCGCGATGGCTTTGTGCTGGGCGAAGGCGCCGGCGTGATGGTGCTGGAAGAGTACGAACACGCCAAAGCCCGAGGCGCCAAAATTTACGCCGAATTGCTCGGTTTTGGCATGAGCGCTGACGCCGGTCACATGACTGCGCCCAGCATGGACGGCCCACGCCGCGCCATGATCAGCGCGCTGCGCAACGCTGGCATCAACGCCGATCAGATCGATTACCTCAACGCCCACGGCACGTCGACGCCACTGGGTGACTTGAACGAGACCAATGCCATCAAGGCGGCGTTGGGCGAGCACGCCTACAAAACCGTGATCAGCTCGACCAAGTCGATGACCGGGCATTTGCTCGGTGGCGCTGGTGGTATTGAGAGCATCTTTACCGTGCTGGCGCTCTACCACCAAAAAGTGCCGCCGACCATCAACTTGGATAGCCAAGACCCCGAGTGCGATTTGGACTTTTGCGCCAACACCGCACGCGACCAAAAGGTGGATATCGCTATGAAAAACAATTTTGGTTTTGGCGGCACCAACGGCACGCTGATTTTTAAGCGCGTTTGAGCGCTGCTACTGCGCCGCCGGTACGTTACCCGGTGGTGCGCAGCCGCTGGTTGGCGGCTGCTTTGGCGGCCTATTCCTTCACTGGTGCTGCGGCGCTGCTGGCTTGGGCCTACTGGGGTGCTGGCACGCAGTGGCGCTGGATGGCTACAGCCGGGGCGCTTTGGCTGCTGTGCAGTCTGTTGGCAGCTTGGTTTTGGCGCAATGCGCCGCGCGGCACGCTGGTGTGGAGCGGCACAGATTGGGTGCTGGAGTCTTGTAAATTTTCTGAATCCTCCCCCACGCAGCACTTGCACGCGCCCTGCACCCGCTGGCAAGTTCCCTTGGATTTTCAACATCGCTTGTGGCTGCATTTGCAACCCGAGTCTGGCCCGCCGCTGTGGCTTTGGCTGGAGCGGCGCAGCCAGCCGCTGCTGTGGAACGACCTGCGCCGTGCGGTATATTCGCGCGCTGGGTCTGGCCGCCCTGACGCCGGCCGCTTTGCGCCGCACAGCGACCCGCCGGCGTGACAATTTTTGACCCCATGACCGCTCCTCCTTCAGCTGACCCTGCCCCGTCCTTGCCCACTCCCACTGCCGATACGGATACCGATTTTCAACTGGTCGAGCGCACCGTCGCCGGGGACCAGCGGGCCTATGAGTTGCTGGTCATCAAGTACCAGCGGCGCATCGAGCGGCTGATTGGCCGCATGGTGCGCGACACCGATTTGGTGCAAGACATTGCCCAAGAAACCTTTATCCGCGCCTATCGCGCTTTGCACCAGTTTCGCGGTGAGGCGCAGTTCTACACCTGGCTGTACCGCATTGCCGTCAACACCGCCAAGAAGGCGCTGCTGGACATGAAGCGCAATCCGGTGATCTACGAAGGCGCAATGCGCGGCAGCGACGATGGCGATGAAACTTCCCGCTTTGAGCGCGAACTAATCAGCGAAGAAACCCCCGAAACCGTGTTGGCGGCGCGAGAAATTGCCCAAGCCGTCAACGCTGCCATGGAGGCTTTGCCCGAAGATTTGCGCCAAGCCGTGACGCTGCGCGAGATTGAAGGCTTGAGCTACGAAGAAATTGCCACTGCCATGGAATGCCCGATTGGCACGGTGCGCTCGCGTATTTTTCGGGCGCGCGAGGCGATTTCAGCGCGGGTACGCCCGCTGTTAGAAAACCAGACGGGCAAGCGTTGGTAGCTGGGGTGGTTTGGGTAGTTGGGGCGCTTGAAAATTGGATAGCTCGATAGGCTGATAGGTTGATAGGTGACACCATGGATAAAAATCTGACGCAACGCGAACAGCTATCGGCTTTGGCCGATGGGCAATTGGAGGGCGACGCTTGGGAGCAGGCGCTGCAGTGTGCCCACGACGAGGAAGGGCGTTCTACATGGAACCTCTATCACTTGGTGGGTGACGTGCTGCGCTCGCCAGAGCTGGCGCAGCACGCGGACAACGGTGCTTTTTTACAGCGCCTACAGCTGCGTTTGGCCGATGAGCCCGTGCCGGGGCGCCCCGCCCAAGACAGTCTGCAAACCGCCGTGCCAGTGCAGCTGGCGGCTACGCCCATCCCTGTAGCTGCCAATGCGTCAATTTTCCAGTGGAAGATGGTGGCCGGTTTGGCCTCGGTCGCCGCCGTGGCAGTGGTGGGTTGGGGCTCGTGGAGCAGTCTGCAAACCTCCCCGGCGGGCGCCTCGATGGCAGCCTTGTCGAGCGCGCCTGCGGCGTCAGCGCCTGTTGCCGCGCCGCCAGCCGCCGCGTCGGTGCTGGCGCAGGCCGGCGCCAGTCCATCCGCCGAGCCGATCATGCTGCGCGATCCGCGTCTAGATGAGTTGCTGGCCGCGCACCAGCAGTTTGGCAGTACCACGGCGCTACAAATGCCCGCACGCTTTTTGCGCAACGCAACCTTTGAGGCGCCTGCGCGCTAAATAGCGGCGCGTTAGGCGCTGGTGCGGCGGAACTGGCGCGCTGCGCCTGATTCATACCCTTTCATCTTCTTTCTGAAAGCTATTCATGAGAAAAATGGATTGGAAAACGCTGCACTCCTGCGCCTTGGCTAGCGTGTTGGCTGTGGGTATTGGTGGGACGGCTGCCGCGCTAGTGGCACCCAGCGTGGTGCAGGCCCAGCCGGCATCGGTACGTGGTTTGCCTGATTTCACCGACTTGGTCGAGCAGGTGGGCCCGTCGGTGGTGAATATTCGCACGCTAGAGAAAGTGTCCTCGCCCAGCGTCGAGGGCGCCAGCAACAGTGGCATGGACGAAGAAATGCGCGAGTTTTTCAAGCGCTTTGGCCTGCCGATGCCCAATTTGCCCAATGGACCACGCCAGCAGCGACCGCAGCGGCCACAGCACCCGCAGTCTGAAGAAGAGCAGCCGCGCGGCGTTGGTTCTGGCTTTATTGTGAGCAGCGATGGCTTTGTCATGACCAATGCGCACGTCGTCGAGGGCGCTGATGAAGTGCTGGTGACGCTGACCGATTCGCGCGAATTCAAGGCCAAAATTGTCGGCTTGGACAAGCGCAGTGATGTGGCCGTGGTCAAAATTCAGGCCAGCGGTTTGCCCGCCGTCAAAATTGGCGATGTCCAGCGACTCAAAGTCGGCGAATGGGTGATGGCGATTGGCTCGCCCTTTGGCCTAGAAAACACCGTCACCGCCGGCATCGTCAGTGCCAAGCAGCGCGATACCGGCGAATACCTGCCGTTTATCCAGACCGATGTGGCCATCAATCCCGGCAATTCAGGCGGGCCATTGATCAATATGCGCGGCGAGGTGGTGGGAATTAACAGCCAAATTTACTCGCGCTCGGGCGGTTTTATGGGCATCTCGTTTGCCATTCCGATCGACGAAGCCATGCAGGTCAGCGATCAGCTGCGCAGCACTGGCCGGGTGACACGCGGGCGCATTGGCGTGCAAATTGGCCCAGTGGCCAAAGACATTGCTGAATCGCTGGGCCTAGGCAAAGCCCAAGGCGCTTTGGTCTCGGGTGTCGAGGCGGGCTCGCCAGCCGACAAAGCCGGCATTGAAGCCGGTGATGTGATCACCAAATTTGACGGCAAAACCATCGACAAAGTCTCTGACTTGCCGCGCATGGTGGGCAATACCAAGCCGGGCAGTAAAAGCGCCATCACGGTGTTTCGCCGTGGCAGCGCGCGCGATTTGTCCATCACCATTGCCGAAGTCGAGGCGGATACGCCGCAGCGCAAGGCAGCTGGCAAAGCGCTACCACCCAAGACTTCAGCCGCCGCCCAGCAGCTGGGCTTGTCGGTGGCGGAGCTGACCGAGGCGCAAAAGAAAGAGCTGAAACTCAAGGGTGGTGTGCGGGTCGAGGCTGCCAGCGAGGCCGCAGCGCGGGCCGGTCTGCGCGAGGGCGACGTGATTTTGGCGATTGCCAACACCGAAGTGGCCAGCTTGAAAGAGTTTGACGCTGCTGTCGCCAAGGCCGATAAAAACAAGCCCTTGAACGTGCTATTTCGCCGGGGCGAATGGGCGCAGTACGCCTTGATTCGGCCAGCGCGCTGATAGCCTGTACGATCGAATCGTCTTTTTGCCTACAATCAAGAACCAACCAGCGCCATTACATAAGCTAGTTGGTTCAGGGCGCGTCAGCATACGATGCGCCCTTTTTTCTTGCGCCCGCCTCCGGCCCTTCTCTACTTGACGCTTTCCGTTGATGAATCACATCAGAAATTTTTCCATCATTGCGCACATTGACCACGGTAAATCCACCTTGGCCGATCGACTCATTCAGCGTTGCGGCGGCTTGGCCGAGCGCGAAATGCAAGCCCAGGTTCTGGACTCGATGGACATCGAGAAAGAGCGCGGTATCACCATCAAGGCGCAAACTGCCGCCCTGCAATACAAAGCGCAGGATGGGCAAATTTACAACCTGAACCTGATCGACACCCCCGGCCACGTCGACTTTTCTTACGAAGTCAGCCGCTCGCTGTCGGCCTGCGAAGGCGCGCTGCTGGTGGTCGATGCCTCGCAGGGCGTCGAGGCGCAAACCGTAGCCAACTGCTATACCGCGCTGGAGTTGGGTGTCGAGGTGCTGCCCGTCCTGAACAAAATGGACTTGCCCAACGCCGACCCCGACAACGCCAGGCTTGAGATCGAAGACGTGATTGGCATCGATGCCACCGACGCCATTCCCTGCTCGGCCAAAACCGGCCTGGGCATTGATGAAATTTTGGAGGCGGTGGTCGCCAAAGTGCCGCCGCCACGGGGCAACCCCACTGGCCCGCTGCGCGCCATGATCATCGACAGCTGGTTTGACCCGTATGTTGGCGTGGTGATGCTGGTGCGCGTGGTCGATGGCCAGCTGAAAAAGGGCGAGCGCTTCAAAATGATGGCCTCGGGCGCGGTCTACAACGCCGACAACATTGGCGTGTTCACCCCCGCCAACGAGCCGCGCACCTCGCTCAACGCTGGCGAAGTCGGTTACATCATTGCTGGCATCAAAGAGCTGCAAGCGGCCAAAGTCGGCGACACCGTCACGCTAGAGAAAAAGCTGCCCAACAACGCCGGCCCCGCCACGCAAGCGCTGCCCGGCTTTAAAGAGATTCAACCGCAGGTGTTTGCCGGTCTGTATCCGACCGAAGCCAGCGAATACGACCAGCTGCGCGACGCGCTGGAAAAGCTCAAGCTCAACGATGCCTCGCTGCAATACGAGCCAGAAGTCTCGCAAGCGCTGGGCTTTGGCTTTCGCTGCGGCTTTTTGGGCCTGCTGCACATGGAAATTGTGCAAGAGCGCCTAGAGCGCGAATTTGACCAAGACCTGATCACTACCGCGCCCAGCGTGGTCTACCAAGTGGTGCGCGCCGATGGTGAAGTGGTGATGATCGAGAACCCCTCCAAGATGCCCGACCAGGGTCGCATGGACGAAATTCGCGAACCCATCGTCACGGTACACCTGTATATGCCGCAAGACTATGTCGGCCCGGTGATGACGCTGGCCAACCAAAAGCGCGGTGTGCAGATGAACATGGCCTACCACGGCCGCCAAGTCATGCTGACCTACGAGATGCCGCTGGGTGAAATCGTGCTGGACTTTTTTGACAAGCTCAAGTCGGTTTCGCGCGGTTATGCCTCAATGGACTACGAATTTAAAGAGTACCGCGCCTCCGACGTGGTCAAGGTCGATATTTTGCTCAACGGCGAAAAGGTCGATGCGCTGTCGATCATTGTTCACCGCAGCCAGTCGCAATACCGGGGCCGCGCGGTGGTGGCCAAAATGCGTGAAATCATCAGTCGGCAAATGTTTGACGTGGCGATTCAGGCGGCGATTGGCGGCAACGTGATTGCCCGCGAGAGCATCAAAGCGCTGCGCAAAAACGTGCTGGCCAAATGCTATGGCGGCGACGTCAGCCGCAAGCGCAAGCTGCTGGAAAAACAAAAGGCCGGTAAAAAACGCATGAAGCAAATTGGCTCGGTCGAAGTGCCACAAGAGGCGTTTTTGGCGATTTTGCAGGTGGAAGACTGATGCAGATAGTGCAAACCTTTACCGCGCTGCTGCTGGCCGCGTTTGCTGGCTACATCGGCGCTTGGTACTTTGGCGCGATTGAAGGCAACTTTGCGCTACTACTGTTTTTGGCCACTTTCGTGACTGGCTGCTATTGGCTGGCCGAGCGGCTGCACTTTTTGCCCCAGCGCCGCCGCGCTGCGCAGGCGCTGGCCGACGCCGCCGCCCAGCGGCGCGCCGAGTTGGACCGCATGGGCATTGCCAAAGTCGATTTGGACGTGCAAGAGGCGCAAAACCACGCGCTGATGCAGCCGTGGTGGCTGGACTGGACGGCGGGGCTGTTTCCGGTGATTGCGGTGGTGTTTGTGCTGCGCTCGTTTTTATTCGAGCCCTTCAAAATTCCGTCCGGCTCGATGATTCCGACGCTGTGGATTGGCGATTTGATTTTGGTGAACAAATTTACCTATGGCCTGCGCCTGCCGGTGTTGCAAACCAAAATCACCGAAGGCACGCCGCCAGCGCGCGGCGATGTGATGGTGTTTCGCTACCCGCCGCAGCCCAATTTGGATTACATCAAGCGCGTCGTTGGCCTGCCGGGCGACGAGGTGGCGTATTTGAACAAGCGCCTGAGCATCAACGGCGTGGCGGTACCGACGCAAGCGGTGCCTGACTTTTTTGATGAAAGCACGCTGCGCTACGCCAAGCAGTTTGAAGAAAAAATCGGCGAGCAGCCGCACCGCTTGCTCAACAACGCCGAAGCACCGGCTTTTGTGCAGGGCGCCAGCGACTTTGCTTACCGCGAAAACTGTCTCTACAGCGTCGAGGGCGTTGTCTGCAAAGTGCCGGCTGGGCATTATTTTTTAATGGGTGACAACCGCGATAATTCGCTCGATTCGCGCTACTGGGGCTTTGTGCCCGAAGCGAATATCGTCGGCAAAGCCTTTTTTGTCTGGATGAATTTTGGCAATCTCAAGCGCATTGGCCCCTTCCATTGAGCTGCTGTTTATTTGAAAACCATTTAAAGATGGAGAAGCTACCTATGCACCGCACCGTTGTTCGTTCGCGCCAGCGCGGCATGTCTTTTATTGGCCTGATTTTTATCGGCCTGATGGCCGTTTCGGTGTTTGCCATTGGCGGGCAATCGCTGCCCATTTTTCTGGAATACCAAGCCATCCAAAAAGCGGTTAACAAGGCTGCGCTGGAGGGCGCAACGGTGCCTGAAGTGCGCGCCTCTTTTGACCGCGCTAGCAGCATCGACGATATTTCGTCGGTCAAGGGCGAGGACTTGGACGTGACCAAAAACGGTGACAAAGTCGTGGTGTCGTTCAAGTATTCGCGCGAAGTGCCACTGGCTGGCCCGGCTTTTTTGGTCTACCGCTTCCAAGGGCAGAGCAAATAAGTGCATCCTGATCTGCTTGCCCTGCAGTTGCGCCTGCAACACCAGTTTTCTGACCCCAAGCTGCTGCAGCGTGCGGTGACGCACCGCAGCTTCAGTGCCGACCACAACGAGCGCCTAGAGTTTTTGGGCGATTCGGTGTTGAGCTTGGCCGTGGCCAGTTTGCTCTACGAGCGCCTGAGCGCCCAACCCGAAGGCGATTTGTCGCGGGTGCGTGCCAACATGGTTAAGCAAGAAACGCTGCACCAATTGGCGCTGGGCCTGCAAGTGGCGCTGGTACTGCGCTTGGGCGAGGGCGAAGCGCGCTCGGGCGGGCACAAGCGCCCGTCTATCTTGGCCGACGCGGTCGAGGCCTTGATTGGCGCGGTCTACCTCGATGCGGGCTACGGCCCGGCCGAGGCGCTGGTACACCGCTTATTTGCTGCGCTAGAAATCAACCCGCAAATGCAAGCCGCTGACAAAGACGCCAAAACTGCCCTGCAAGAGTGGCTACAGGGCCGCAAAATGAAGCTGCCCAGCTACCGCGTGGTGGCCACCGACGGCGCCGCCCACCGCCAGACGTTTGACGTCGAATGCCTTATCCCTGAATTAGCGCTCACCGAGCGCGGCAGTGGTGCCTCGCGCCGCGCTGGCGAACAAGCCGCAGCCGCTGCCATGTTGGCCACCTTGAAAGCAAAAAAATTATGAACGATGCTACTAAAAAAGTAGCTGTAAGCGCAGACCCCATAAGCGCTCAGACCCCAAAAGACCTTGAATTGATGCTGGCCGCCTCTGCGGCCAAAGCAACTAAAGCAACTAAAGCGGCGGAATCGACCGAATCTGCTGTCGATGCCGTAGATGCCGTAGATGCCACTGCCGCTGCTGTCGCCACCGGCCCGCAGCGCTGCGGCGTGATCGCCATTGTTGGCAAGCCCAACGTCGGTAAATCGACGCTGCTGAACGCCTTGGTCGG
>JAGNSH010000206.1 GCA_017988165.1 Giesbergeria sp.
TGAACGCGCTGGTCGCCAGCGTGGCGCAGCCGCCCACTTTGCGCCGCCCGACCAAGCCGACCTACGGCTCGCGCCAGCGCCGGCTGGAGGGAAAAGCGCAGCGCAGCGTCACCAAAGCCCTGCGCGGCAAGGTGCGCGACTGACCCTGTTTGAGCCTTTGGCTCTTTGTCTGTTTGTCTGTTTGTCCGTTTATGAGGAGTTTTGCCATGCCCACCGCTGTGTCTCACCCGCCCGATCGCCTGCCGGCGGTAGAACTGCCAGTGCTGTACGTCTCGCACGGCGCGCCGCTGTTTGCCCTAGAGGGCGGCGATACCGGTCCGGCCCTCACGCACTGGGGGACGCAGTTGCAGGCGCAGTTCCCGCTGCTGCGCGGTGTCGTGGTGCTGTCGGCGCATTGGATGGCACGCACGGCGCAGGTCATGACGGCCGCCGCGCCGGCCACTTGGCACGACTTTGGCGGATTTCCTGCGGCGCTGTACCAGTTGCAGTACCCAGCACCGGGCGCGCCGTTGCTCGCGCAAGAGGTGCTGGCGCTGCTGCACGCTGCCGGTGTGCCGGCGCAGGGCGATGGAGAGCGCCCTTTTGACCATGGCGCTTGGGTACCGCTGCGGCACCTGTTTCCGCAGGCCGAGGTGCCGGTGCTGCAAATCGCGTTGCCCGCCACCGCTGGCCCGGCCGAGGTCTATGCCTTGGGGGCAGCGCTGCGCCCGTTGCGCGCGCAGGGGGTGCTGCTGGTCGGCTCGGGCAGCATGACGCACAACCTGAGCGAGTTTTTTGGCGGCACCCACGCCGCTGCGGCGCCGTATGTGCAGGAGTTCAGCCGCTGGATCGAAGCGGCGCTGGTGCGCGGCGATTTGCCGGCCTTGTTGAATTACCGCCACGAAGCACCACACGCGGTGCGCGCCCATCCCACCGAAGAGCATTTTTTGCCGTTCTTCTTTGCCCTCGGGGCGGCGGGTGAGTCGGCGCAGCCGCACTACCTGAGCCGCGAGGTGGTACACGGCGTGCTGGCGATGGACGCCTTTGCCCTGCACGAAGCGGTCGCCTGAGTGGCGTACGAGGCGTTTGCGGGCCAGCACGAAATTCGCCCCGCCGATTGAAATTTTAGGTAAAAAAGGCCTCTAGCCCTTCATATACGTGCGGTATTAGCTATTAATTTGAGAGTAATTAAGCGTTGATGTCTGTGCCGCTGGGGCGCTGAAAGAACGCGTCCAGCAGCGGCATGAGCGTCGGCAGTTCTTGCGCGCACTGGGCGCGCTGGACAAAGTAGGCCTCGCAGACCACGGCAAAAAACTCGGCAGGCGTGGTGGCACCGTAGGCATCCAGCCACGGCGCGGCGCTGCCAAAGCGCTGCGCCATCGCCACGCGTTGTTTGAAGTCTTCATACGCTGGCTGCCACTTTGCCCACCACAGCGCGTGCGCGGCGCGGGCGCTGTGGGTGCCCATAAAGCCCGCTGGCAGCGGCGGGCAGCCGTCGGCACTGCCGCTGCGCATATCGAGTTTGTGGGCAAATTCATGCACCACCACATTGGTGCCGCGCGCGCTGTTGTGGGCGGCGTCTTGCACTTCGTGCCAGCTGAGCATGATCGGGCCGCGCTGCATGGCTTCGCCCAGCAGCGGCTCGGCGTAGTGGTGGACGACGCCGGCCTCGTCCATCACTTTGCGCCGCGCCAGCACCGCGCCGGGGTGGACGACGATGCCGACAAAGTCGCCGTACCAGCCCAGCGCTTGGCGCGGCTCGCCCCAGTGCAGCAGGGGCAGACAGGCTTGGGCAGCAATGGCGACGGCCATCGCGTCGGTCACCACCAAGCCGTTGCCGCCGTGGAATTGCTTGTGCTGCAAAAACAGCGCGCTCAAGCTGCGCAGCTTGGCTTGATCGTGCAGGCTCAGGGCGTTTAAAAAAGGGTAGCGCTGCAATGTTTGCAGCCACAGCGGCGCCGGGATGTGCGCCACCGGGGCAAAGCGGGCGCGCAGACGGCGCCAGAGTTGGGTCCAGAACAACGCGGTTATCCGCTGTTACCAGCCGTCGGGTGCCAAGCGCTGCAGGCCGCTGGCGCTCAGGCGCAGGATGTCGGCGCGCGGGGGCTGGGCGGCGGCGTCCCAGTCGCTCAACACCACGCGCGAAAGACCATCGGCCAGCCGATGCGCGCCGGGGCGGTGCGTGTGGCCGTGGATCAGCGTGTGGGCCTCGGCGCTGCGCAGCCACGCGCAGGCGGCGGCGGTGTCGACATCGGCATAGACCTCACCGGCATCTTTGCGCGCCTCGCTTTGGTGGCGGATAGCGCGCGCTTGCTCGCGCCGCACAGCCAGCGGTTGCGCCAAAAACTGCTGTTGCCACTCTGCACTGCGCGCCACGCTGCGAAAGCGCTGATAGGCCACATCGTCCAAACACAACGCATCGCCGTGGCTGAGCAGCCAGCGCTGGCCGGCAAAGCTCAGCACCGTGGGATCGCTCAAGCCGGTGACGCCGCTGCGGCGCAAAAACGCGTTGCCGACCAAAAAGTCGCGGTTGCCGGGCAGAAAGAACAGCGCGCGCCGCTGCGCAGCGGTTTGCAGCACGGCGCAGCATTGGGCTTCAAAGCTACCCGGCTCGTCCAGCGCATCGTCGCCGACCCAGACCTCAAACAAATCGCCCAGCAGGAAGACGGCGTCGGCCGGGGTCTGCGCCAAATAGCGCTGCCACGCGGCAAAGGTGGCGCGGTCGCTGACCTGCAAATGCAGGTCCGACAAAAAATCGACCGTGCGCCAGTGCGGCTCAGCAGCGAGCTGGGCGCACCGGGGCACGGTCGGGTGGGTCACACAAAAACAGTAAAGCGCGCTGCTTACAGTGCGACGGCTTTTTCCATCACCACGTCGGTGACGGGCACGTCGCCGTGGCCGCCCTTGTTGCCGGTTTTAACGGCTTTGATTTTGTCCACGACTTCAGTGCCGGCAACGACTTTGCCAAACACGGCGTAGCCCCAGCCGCTGGCGTTGGGGGCGGTGTGGTTCAAAAAGCCGTTGTCAGCGACGTTGATGAAAAACTGCGCCGTCGCCGAGTGCGGGTCGTTGGTGCGCGCCATCGCTACTGTGTAGTTGTCGTTTTTCAGGCCGTTTTTGGCTTCGTTTTCAATCGGCTCATCGACGCTTTTTTGCTTCATGCCCGGCTCAAAGCCACCGCCTTGCACCATGAATCCGGGGATCACGCGGTGGAAGATGGTGTTGTCGTAGTGGCCTTTGTTCACGTAGGACAAGAAGTTGGCGACGCATTTAGGCGCTTTTTCGGCGTCCAGTTCGAGGGTGATGACGCCGTAATCGGCAATGTGCAGTTCGACTTGGGGGTTGCTCATGGCAGTTGCTTTCTTAAAGGATTTTGAAATTTACTTCACCACCGTGGCGGAAGTGATGGTGACTGGGCTGCTTGGCACGTTTTGGTGGCCACCCTTGTTGCCCGTCGCCACGGCCTTGATTTTGTCAACGACGTCGCTGCCCTGCACCACTTTGCCAAA
>JAGNSH010000056.1 GCA_017988165.1 Giesbergeria sp.
GGCTCGTCGAGCACGCTGAAGAAGGGCACCAAAATCAAAAGCATCCGCTTGGTTGATGGCGCTGATGGCCACAACGTGGACTGCAAAACCGATGTGGGCAGTCTGCTGCTCAAGTCGGAATTTTTGAAGAAGGCCTGAAAAGAGCCCACTCATCCAGCTTCATTGCCAGCTTGTGCCGTGGGCGTTGGCGTAGCATGGTTTGCTATGGAATCTGTTCTGCATCACATGATTGACCGCGTGCGCGATGCCGCTGCACGCCAAGCGCCGCTGCGTATCCGTGGCGGGGGCAGCAAGGACTTTCATGGCGGCGTGCCGTTGCAGGGCGAGGAGCTCGATACGCGCGCCTACCGCGGCATCGTCAGCTACGAGCCGAGCGAGCTGGTGGTCACCGCCCGCGCCGGTACGCCTTTGGCCGAAGTCGAAACGCTGCTGGCCGAGCACGGGCAGTGCTTGGCGTTTGAGCCGCCGCACTTTGGCCCCGGTGCCACGGTGGGCGGCATGGTGGCGGCGGGCTTGTCGGGCCCGGCGCGCGCCAGCGTCGGTGCGGTGCGCGATTTTGTCCTCGGGGTGCAGCTGATCAATGGCCGCGCCGAGCATTTAACTTTTGGTGGTCAGGTGATGAAAAACGTCGCTGGCTACGACGTCTCGCGCCTGATGGTTGGCGCTTGGGGCACTTTGGGACTGCTGACCCAGGTCAGCCTGAAAGTGCTGCCGCTGGCCCCAGCCGAGGCCACTTTGCGCTTTGCCTGCGATCAGGCCGAGGCGCTGTGCCGTCTGCACGCTTGGGGCGCCAAGCCTTTGCCGCTCAACGCCAGTTGCTGGACGCCTGGCGGCACTTTGGCGACGGACTGTGCAACGGACTCTGCGGCTGGCCAACTGGACGTGCGTTTGCGCGGCGCAGTGGCGGCGGTCGAAGCTGCGTGCAAAACCATGGGCGGCGAGCGTTTGGACAACGCCGACATGGCCGATCACTGGGATGCCTGCCGCGAGCAGCGTTCGGCGTGGTTTGCCACGGCGCGGGCGTCGGCGTCAGTGTCCGCAGACTCATCTGCTGCCGAGTCGGCGCTGGATGTGTGGCGCCTGTCGGTGCCCGACACCGCGCCAGTGCTGGCGCTGCCCGAGGGCGTCGCGGCGCCGTTGGTCGAGTGGCACGGCGCGCTGCGCTGGGTGCAAGCGCCGCGCGTCCATGCTGCTGCCTTGTACGAAAAAGCTTTGCTGGCGGGTGGCAGTGCTTCTCTTTTTATAGCTGGTGGCGGACAGCCCATAAGCCTTAGCGGCTGTTTTGCCGTACATTCTGCGGCGCTCGGGGCGATTCACCAGCGACTGCGCCAAGCGTTTGATCCAGCGGGCATTTTTAACCCTGCCCGCGCAGGCGCTGTTGGCGCTTAACGCCCAGCACCCAGCGCTCAGTTTCTCGTTCCTGCTTGCCCCATGCGGCTGCTGCGCCATCTGACCGGACGCCACCGCACGACGTCAACCAACCGCACCTTAGGCCTGCTGCTGGCCTTTAACGCCGGGGCCATCAACGCCGGTGGCTTTTTGGTGGTACAGATGTACACCTCGCATATGTCGGGGTTTTTGTCGCTGCTGGCCGACAACTTGGTGCTGGGCAATATGGCGCTGGTGCTCAGTGCCGTGGGCGTGCTGTGGGCTTTTTTGTCGGGCGCGGGCACTACGGCGATTTTGGTCAACTGGGCGCGTGCCCACCAGTTGCGCAGCGGTTTTGCGCTGCCGCTGCTGCTCGAGGCCGTGCTGATGCTGCTGTTTGGTCTGATGGGCGCCATCACCCTGACTTGGCACACGGTGTTTGCCGTGCCGCTGACGGTGCTGTTGCTGGCCTTCATCATGGGGCTGCAAAACGCGGTGGTCACCAAGCTGTCGTCGGCACAAATTCGCACCACGCACATGACTGGCGTCATCACCGATTTGGGCATCGAGATGGGCAAGATGCTGTATTGGAACCGCAGTGGCACGCCGCCCGCCGCGCAGGTGCGCGCCAACCACGTGAGGGTGCATTTGTATGCCAGCTTGCTGGCGATGTTTACCAGCGGCGGCGTGGTCGGGGCGGCGGGTTTCAAATACATTGGCTTTATTTGGGTGGTGCCGTTGGCGGCGCTGATTTTGGCGCTGTCGCTGCCACCGCTGGCGGCCGATGTCGAGCGCCTGCGCACGCTGTGGCGCCTGCGCCGCCAAGGTGCCGCGTCCGACCCCCCTTGATTACTCCTTCGCTAATCCGCTACGGCTACCTAACACCATGCAAACCCAGCTTGCTCCCGCCTTTCAGGGCACCGCCGACGGCCAGGCCGCCGAAGCCATCCTGCGCAAATGCGTGCACTGCGGTTTTTGCACCGCCACCTGCCCGACCTACCAACTGCTGGGCGACGAGCTCGATAGCCCACGCGGACGCATCTACCTCATCAAACAAGTGCTGGAGGGCCAGACGCCGACGCGCAGCACGCAGCTGCACCTGGACCGTTGCCTGACGTGCCGCAACTGCGAAAGCACCTGCCCCAGCGGCGTGCAATACGGCCAGCTGATTGACATTGGCCGCAAGCTGGTCGATGCGCAAGTGCCGCGCCCGCTGGCCGAGCGCGCCACGCGCTGGGTGCTGAAAGAAGGGCTGACCTCGCCACTGTTCGGCCCGGCGATGCAGCTGGGCCAAGCCGTGCGCGGTTTGCTGCCAGAAGGCCTGCGCGCCAAAGTGCCCGCGCCCGAGCCCGCCGGTGTCTGGCCGACGCGCCAGCACGCGCGCAAAGTGCTGTTGTTGGCGGGCTGCGTGCAGCCGAGCATGGCACCGGGCATCAACAGCGCCACCGCACGGGTGTTGGACGCCGCGGGCATCCAAACCCTGATTGCGCCCGAAGCCGGTTGCTGCGGTGCCGTCAAATTCCATTTGAATGACCAGGACGGCGGCTTGGCGCAAATGCGCGCCAACATCGACGCCTGGTGGCCGCACATCGACAGCGGTGCGGTCGAATGCTTGGTGATGAACGCCTCCGGCTGCGGCGCCACGGTGAAAGAGTACGGCCATCACTTACAACACGACGCGCAGTACGCCGCCAAAGCCGCGCGTATCAGCGCGCTGACGCGTGACCTGAGCGAGCTGCTGCCCGACATCACCCCGCTGCTGCAAGACAAATTGGCCGACGTGCCTAAAGGCGTTGTCGCTTTTCACCCGCCCTGCACGCTGCAACATGGCCAGCAACTGCGCGGTGGTGTCGAAACACATTTGCGCGCGCTGGGCTTTGACGTGCGCGTGGCGGGCTGCGAAGCGCATTTGTGCTGCGGCTCGGCCGGCACCTATTCGGTGTTGCAGCCCGCGCTGTCGCAGCAACTGCGCCAGCGCAAGCTGGGCCACTTGGGCGCGCTGGAGCCGACGGTCATTACCTCAGCCAACATCGGTTGCATCACCCATCTGCAAAGCGGTACCGAAACGCCGGTGCGCCACTGGGTGCAGGTGTTGGACGCGGCGCTGGATGCTCGCTAGTCGCTACCATCACTCCCCCAATCAAATACAAAAAATGAGGGTGGCGGTATGCGCTTTGAGGGAACACTGGCCCAGTGGGACGATGACCGAGGCTTTGGTTTTATCCAGCCCACCGAAGGTGGCCAAAAATTGTTTGTGCACATCTCGGCGTTTGCGCGCGATGGCCAGCGCCCGCAACTCAACGAAAAATTGAGCTTTGAAGTGACGTTGGGCCAAGGCGGTAAAAAGCAGGCGGTAGCTATTCAACGCCCCCGCGCTGGGGCTTCTCCAGCGAACCACCACCGCCGCGCGCCGCAAATGGCGCGCAGTAGCAAATCCTCCTCGGGTTGGGGTAGCAAGCTGGTCGCGCTGGCGCTGGTAGGCACCCTGCTGGGCGTGGGTTACTCGAAGTACGACACCTACCAGCAGGCGCAAGCTAATGCGGCGGCAGAGTCAGAGCTGTGGGACAACACGCCCTCTCCCTTGCGCACTACGCCCGCCCCGGTGCCACTGATTACCAACAACTACCGCTGCGATGGCCGCCAACACTGCTCGCAAATGAGTTCCTGTGCCGAGGCCACGTTCTTTTTGAAAAACTGCCCCAACACCAAAATGGACGGCGACATGGACGGCATACCCTGCGAAGAGCAATGGTGCCGTTAACCCCCTCGCCCAGCGTAGAACGGGTCAGTCCGTATTTCCCGTTGGGTTGATTTACCCGCCCCGTGCGCCAAGGCTGGCATGATTGAGGGTTTTGTTTCCCTTCTGCGCCACACCATGACCGACCACCTGCCCACTCCAGACCAGACTGCTGCGCCCGCTGCCCCACAAGGCGCTGCCGCGCCCGCGCTGCCTGAGAACGCTCCCGCCACCAGCGCTGCTGGTACGCCCCGGCCCGCAGGCGCTTCGCGCCGGGGTGGCCGTGGCCGGGGGCGCAAACCCGGTGGCGGCTCTGCGGCGCCGACCGCTGCCGATGCCGCTACGGCTGGGGAGTCGCCCCGCCGCGCGCCGCGCCCCGTGCCACCGGCGCTGGAAAAGCTGGCCGAGCTGTACCCGCAGCTGTTTGGTGCCGTCTTTTTGCCCCTGAAACGCGGCATCTTCCAAGACCTGTTGGCCGCCCACCCCGAGGCGTTCGAGCGCGAAGCGCTCAAACAAGCGCTGGGCATCCACACCCGTTCAACGCGCTATTTGCAGTGCGTGGCTGCTGGCCAGCAGCGCCACGACTTGCAAGGCCAGGCCGTCGAAGCCATGGCGCCTGAGCACATCCACCAAGCGCTGCTAGAAGTCCACCGCCGCCGCCAAGGCCGCAGCAGCGAAGACCTGCTGCCCAAGCTGCGCGCGCGCATCGTTGCCAACATCGAAGCCAGCGGCCTATCGCGCGAGGAATACGCCGAGCGCACCCGCACCCGCGACGAAGCGGCCAACGCCTTGCTGGACGAAGCGCTGGCCGAACTGGCTGAAAAAATGGCACGCGAAGAAGCGCTCTTGCGCACCTTTGAGGCCAGCGGCAAAAAGAGCGTGGACGAGTTTGCCGATATGTACGGTATGGACCCGCGTGCCGTGCTGCGCAGCCTGCACAACGCCCGCACCCGGGCGGCGGCGGCTGAAGCAGCCGCCATTGCAGCCGCCGTTGCCGAAGCAGCAGAGCCAGAGACTGCCGCTGAACCCACCGAGCCGCCAGTCGCGCCCGACACAGTGTAAAAATAATAGCTACCAGCGCCCGCATCTAAAGGGTTTGAAGCCGATTTGGCTTCAAACCCTTTGTTTATGGGGCTACAACCAGCCCGCCTTGCGAAAGCGCCAGTACAGCACCAGTCCGGTGGCAAAAATCACCGACAGGGCTATGGGGTAGCCATAGGTCCACTTCAGCTCAGGCATGCCTTCAAAGTTCATGCCCCAGATGCCGGCCAGCGCGGTGGAGGCGGCAAAGATGGCGGCCCAGGCGGCGAGTTGTTTGGTGGTTTCTGACTCTTCAATCGTCACCATCGACAGGTTGACTTGGATGGCGGTGCCGATGGTGTCGCGCACCGCGTCGGTGGTGGTGCTGATGCGGGTGACGTGGTCGTGTACGTCGCGAAAATACTCTTGCACGCCGGCGCACACCGGTGGCACGCGCCCGCCGTACAGTTTGCCCAGCACGTCCAGCAGCGGCGCTGCCGCGTGGCGCAGCATGCCGGTGCGGCGTTTGAGGGCGTACAGCCGCTCGATGTTGCCGCGCGCCGCGCCGGGGGTGAAGATGTGTTCTTCCACGTCTTCTAGCTCGGTTTCAAAGCCGTCGAGCAGCGGAAAGTAGCGGTCGACTACGGCGTCCATCAGCGCATACAGCACAAAGCCCGCGCCGCTTTGCAGCAGCTCGGGCTCGCGCTCGCAGCGCTGGCGCACGTCCTGAAAACCGTGGCTGCTGCGGGTGCGTACCGACAGCACAAAGTTCGCCCCGGCAAACACCGCCAGTTCGCCCACCGGTTCGTCGCTGTCGAGCTGCACGCCGCTGTCGAGCAGGTGCATGACGACAAACAGCGTGTTGCCGTACTCCTCCATCTTGGGCCGCTGGTGGCCCTTGTGGGCGTCTTCTACTGCCAGCTCGTGCAGGCCAAACTCGTCTTGCATTTGCGCCAGCTCAGCTGCGCCGGGGTCGTGCAGCGCCACCCACACAAAGCAGTCCGGTTGCTGCAACCAGTGGCGGATGTCGTCGGTGTGGATGTCGGCGCGCTTGCGGCCACGCTCATAGACCGCGCAGTTGATGATCATGGATAAAAATAACGGTAAAAAAGGCTGCTGGCCCTTGCGCAGGAAGCGCCAGCAGCTATCAAAATAAGAGTTAAAGCCTAAGGGCTTAGTGCTGCTTGTCGCGCCGTGCAATGCGCAGCAGGTGCGTGACGGCGGCGCGGTGGTATTTGCAGTTGTACAAATGCCAAAAGCGAATCAGCCACATGGCGCCGGCCACCACCACGCCAAACACGGTGATAGCGCCAAACACTGACAGCCCCAGTTTGAGCGACAGGCTGTAGAGCAAGCCCAGCCCCAAAATGGCCGCCTGCTCGTTGAAGTTTTGCACCGCAATCGAGCGCCCCGCGCCCATCAGGTTGTGGCCCCGGTGTTGTAGCAGCGCGTTCATCGGCACCACCAAATAGCCGCCCAGCCCGCCCAGCACAATCAAAAACGGCACCGCCACCCAAATGCTGTTGATAAACACCATCAGCACCAGCAGCACGCCCATGGCAATGCCCAGCGGAATCACGCGCGTGGCGATGTCTAGGCGCATCCGCATCGAGGCCAAGATGGCCCCCGCTGCGGTGCCAATGGCCACCACGCCGGTCAGCGCCGAGGCTTGTGTGGTGTTGTAGCCCAGCGCCACACCGGCCCAGGCCAGCACAATAAATTTCAGGTTGCCGCCCGCGCCCCAAAACAAAGTGGTGGTGGAGAGCGAAATCTGCCCCAGCTTGTCACTCCATAGGCGGCGGTTGCAGGTCCAAAAATCGGGCAGCAGCGCCAGCGCATTGCCCAGCACGCTGCAGCTGCTGTCGTGGCGCATCGGGCGCATTTCTACGCCGGTCAGCGGAATGCGCAGGTTGAACCAAGCGGCCACCGCGTACACCGCAATCAAGGTGGCAATCGCCGCTTGGGCCGGGGTGTGGATGCCGGTGTCGATCCACGGAATATCGATCGACAGCAGCGGCTGCGACAGCAGCGGCCCGACCAATTGCCCGCCCAGCAGCACGCCCAAAATGATCGAGGCGATGGTCAGCCCCTCGATCCAGCCATTGGCTTTGACCAATTGCGAGGCCGGTAGCAGCTCGGTCAGGATGCCGTATTTGGCGGGCGAATAAGCGGCAGCGCCCAGGCCGACGATGGCGTAGGCCATCAAAGGGTGCGCGCCAAACAGCATCATCAAGCAGCCGACTATTTTGATAGCGTTGCTGATCAGCATCACGCGCCCTTTGGGCAGGGCGTCAGCAAAAGCGCCGACAAACGGCGCCAGCAGCACATAAAACAGCGCAAACATCGGCACCAAAGCGGCGCTTTGCCAGTCGGGCGCGCCGCTGGAGATCAGCAACTGCACCGCAGCGACAAACAGCGCATTGTCGGCCAGCGAGCTAAAAAACTGCGCCGACATGATGGTAAAAAATCCGCGCTTCATCGCATCGCTAAACGGCCATCCGTGGCTTGGATGAACTGATAAATGTGGAGCCTTGGGGGCTATCGTGGCGTGATCGGCGGTTATATCACGCGCTTTGCACACGCCAGTGCCAGAATCGCCCCTTCTTATTTGCGTGCTCACCCGCGCTTCACTTCGCTCTACTTCGCTCTACTTTGCTCTCCTGCCATGCCGCGTCCCATCCGTGCCTTGATTCACACCAGCGCTTTGCAACACAACTTGGCCCGCGTGCGCCGCGCCGCGCCCGATGCGCAGGTCTGGGCGGTGGTCAAAGCCAACGCCTACGGCCACGGCATTGAGCGCGTGTTTGACGGCCTGCGCGGCGCCGACGGCTTTGCCATGCTGGATTTGCAAGAAGCGCAAAGTCTGCGCCAATTGGGCTGGCGCGGCCCGCTGCTGCTGCTGGAGGGCGTGTTTGAGCCGCGCGACTTAGAGCTGTGCTCGCGCCTGGGGCTGTGGCACACCATCCACTGCGACGAGCAAATTGATATGTTGGCGGCGCACAAAACGCAGCTAGGCCACCGCGTCTTTCTGAAGATGAACTCGGGCATGAATCGCCTAGGCTTTACGCCCCAGCGCTTTCGCAGCGCCTGGGCGCGGCTCAACGCGCTGCCGCAGGTGGATGAAATCTCCTTCATCACCCACTTTTCTGATGCCGACGGCGCGCGCGGCATTGCCCACCAAGTCGCCGTCTTTGACGCTGCCACGCAAGACCTGCCCGGCGAGCGCAGCCTGTGCAACAGCGCCGGCGTGCTGCGCCATGCCGGTGCGCCCGTGCCCAGCAGTCCAGCGGCCGACTGGGTGCGCGCTGGCATCGTGTTGTACGGCAGCGCTCCCGACCATCCTGAGCACAGCAGCGCCGATTGGGGTCTGCAACCCGCCATGACGTTGACCACGCGCTTGGTTGCGCTGCAGCAATTGCAAGCGGGCGACAGCGTTGGCTACGGCTCCTGCTTCACTGCCGATCAGTTGACCACCATCGGCGTTGCAGCCTGCGGTTATGCCGACGGCTATCCGCGCCACGCCGGCACCGGCACGCCCGTGCTGGTCAACGGCATCCGCACGCGGCTGGTGGGTCGTGTCAGCATGGACTTGGTGACGGTGGACTTGAATCCGGTGATAGCCGCTGGCATCGAGGTCGGCTTTGGCAGCGAAGTCACGCTGTGGGGCCGCGCCGACAACGGCGCGGTGCTGCCCGTGGATGACGTGGCGCAAGCGGCGGGTACGGTGGGCTACGAGCTGATGTGCGCCGTAGCGCCGCGCGTGCCGGCGGTGGTGGTTTGAGGGGGGCCCTTTGCTATTGGAATCAATCACTTGCCCAGCCATTTCAGCCCCGGCGGCAGGGCTTCGCCAAAGCTGCGGCGCTGGTCGGCTTCGTCCAGCTGCACGGCGGTTTGCACCATCGCGGCCCAGCTGGCCGGGGCTTTGCTGGCGCTCAGGCGGCGGGCGACTTGCTCGCGCAGTTCGGGCGCTAGGTCGCGGCTGCGGTCGCCGCTCATGCGGGCGATTTGGGCGGCGGCGAAGGCGGCTGGTTCGACAGCTTTCCAGTCCAGCGCCAGCAGAGCTTGCAGCCATTGGCTGGCAATCTCGGCGGGCACCACGGTGTGGGCGCTGCCGTACAGCGGCACGCGTGCGCCGAGGCGCCCCAGCGCCCACCAGGTTTGCGGGTTTTCGTCGGGGCGCTGCAGGCGCTCCATCACCCAGCGGCCGGTTTCGGCGCGGTGCTGGCCGGGCAGTTGTTCCAGCAGCGCAGCGAGCCGCACCATGTCGTCGTAGCTGCCTTGCACCGGGTGGCGCGCGCGCTTGCCAGCATCGGTGTCTTCCAAATGGCCGGCCAGTGTTTCCAAAATTTGCAGCTGCTGGGCTTCGTTCAAACCGCCAGCGGCGCGGCGCCACAGCGTCCACCATTCCGACCAGTTGCGGCTTTCGGCGGTGTATTGAATGCCGTCGGCAAACAGCGGCCAGATTTGTTCGATGCGCCACGCGTCCAGCGGCGTGCCCATGCCGGGGCGCAGGCAATAACCGGCCAAGTTGAGCCAAACGCGCTCGTGCTCGGCGCTGCGCCGACGCCGGCGTGCGCGCGCCCACAGGGCGTCAAACAGCGTGCGCAACAGCGCAATGCTCCACGTGTCGCGCGCGCCCAGCAGTCTCTCTAGCGTGCTGCGCAGTTGGCGGATTTCTTTGGCGGTGACGGGTTGCGCTTGGGTTTGGCTACCGAAGATGCGTTCGATCAAGTCGATGGCTTGAGCGAGGCGCGGGTGGGCAGCGTTGTCCTCGGCGCTGGTGCTATCGGCGGCGCTGTCATCACCCGCATGGCTGCGCACCTGAAACGCCAACAGCCAGCGCTGCGCTGGGTCGTCGGCGTGGGTGCAGTGCATCTCCAGCGTGCCGACTTCGGTCATGGTGGCGCAGAGCTGCACGGTGACATGGCCGCGGCGCTGGCCGGGCGCGGCGGGCAGCACGGTCTCCAGCGGCGGCAGGTAGACGAAGGGGGCGGCGTTGCTGTCTGCGCTGTCGCTGGTGTGGGGCGGCGGCAGGTCGATGACATCGCCGGCTTGCCACGGCGTACTGGCAGCGGACGCCACCAAATGAAAGCGCACCGCCTGCCCCAGCCGCAGGGCAAAGCTGTGGCCGCTCAAAGGCACTTCGACGGCGGTATCGGTGCCGCGCGGCAGCACGCAAATGGCGCGCGGTGGCGCGTCTTTTTTTTCATCTTCCAACAGCAAAAAGTAGCTGCGCGCCGAGCCGCCGCCAACGCCGCGCCCCAGTTGCGGCACGCGCGCCGCCCGCACCAAGGCGTAAGCGACCGCGCCGCGCGCCACGGCGACATCGGGGTCGCTGTG